>DSCZ01000435.1 GCA_011048855.1 Desulfobacteraceae bacterium
ACTACCTGAATTCTGTCGATCTGTGAAATCTCCGGACGTTCTGGTTTCTTTTTCCGAACAGGGCATGTTTTTGTGAACCAGCATGTCCTTTTTCCGGCAGAAAACGGCCTGGAAGGTTCGGCAGCTGCCGGATCCGTCCAGGGCCTCTTCATCGGGCCATGCTGCGTATTTGCAGGTATGATCACAGAAATCCAAGGGTATTTTCCTCCGCTCCGCCCCCGGTCGCCGTCAGGGTTTTATCCACGACGCCAGTAGAAACGCCCCTTTTTCCGGCCTCTCGCGCCGGGCGTTCATTTCTATCTCCCTCGCACGTGCCGGGTCTTCGGTTTTTTCGAAATGCACCGCTGTTTCAAAGCATCCTTCCGCCGCCTTGAGAGCCATCATTTCCTTCGGGGACCTGAAATAAATCTTTTTAAAGATGTCGTGCCCTTTTTTACCGGCATCAGTGCGGCGGGCCGCCCAGGGGCTCAGACTGTTCAAGGTGGCAACCAGCACCCTCCCTCCGGGTTTTGTCACCCGGAACAATTCCTCGACAGCGCCTTCGGCGTCAGCGATGAATTCTATCGCGGTTACTGAAACGACTTTGTCGAAACATTCATCTGCAAAGGGGAGCGCGGTCATATCCCCTGCGACCGGGGTGAACGGGCGGCCGGAAAGCTTCCTTGCAGCCCGTGCAACCATCGGGTAGGAAAGTTCGAGGCCTACTACGTCGGTTCCCGCTTTCAGAAAATCCGCGGTGAATATTCCGGTTCCGCATCCGGCGTCAAGAATTCTTTCTCCGGCTGCGGGTTCGAGGTGTTTCATAACAAGCCGGCTTTCGACTTCCTTTACAATTCCACCTATGGGGGTTTCAAACCACCTGTCGTATTTTTCCGGCCATTCATCGAAAACCTGTTTGCCTTTCATCTCACAACCCACCTGTTTCTTTCAGCGTATCGATAAAAATTTTATAGAACTTTTCGTTTTCTGCAATGGAAGTCTTTAAGATGACGGCCAATTTGTCAATGTCCTTCTCGTTTAAAACCAGATTTGCACTCAAGGAGTAGGCCGCCAGGTTATCCATGGTTGTAAAGCTGTCTCCCACGATCACAAGGAACATTTTGCGACGAATGCTCATCGACTGGTTGTTTATGTATCCAAGGACGGGGCTTTGAGAAGCGGAGTGACCATCGAAGCCATCTGCCAGAAGGAGCAGGTCGAAGTGGTGAAATCGCAGCCTGTCGATCGCTTCCTTGCTGCTTTGAGCTTCCAGGCACTGATAGCCCAGTGACTCCGATGCAGTCTTGAGTGCGTCGCTCCAGGACCTTTGCCCGGCCATCACCAGCGCCGGTTTTTTTCCTTCCTCGAACGTGTCAAGCACGGTTTCATGCCGGCTGAGGTAACTTTCGAGCCCTGCCACGTCCTCTGCAGGGGCCGGCGCCTTTTCGGGCTCCCGCTCATCGGTTTGGATAATGATCCTGTTCCGGCATTTCGGGCATTTGATCGCCACATGACGGTTTGTCGGAACCTTGTCCTCAGGGATATTCAAACGTGCATTGCAGTTTTCGCAGATTACTTCCATGGATAGCTCCTCGTTTTCTGGTCAAAACCGGACGCTAGTCCTGTGTCCATCCGGAAATGCCGGATGGGCACAGCGAAGTTTCCAGATCGGAAATGAGGGATTTTGCCCAAGATCAAGGAGAACAAGGGCTTGCGCGGAGGCGTACATTGGTACGTCGCACAAGCAAGCCCGCAGTTTGACGTAGAGATTGGGCAAAAGGACCATTTCCGGATGGAAACTAGTCCTGTTTTCCGTAGTCGTCATCGATAGCCAGACCTTCAATGCTCGTCGTTTTTTCACCGCGGGAGGCTTTGACTCGATCAATGGCCCGCCCTACGACCGCCCTGCGGGACGAATAGGCCAGGGCCGTGTTCTCATCAATTTTCCCTTCCTCGAACAATTTGGAAATGTACTGATCGAAGGTCACCATCCCGAAGGCCTGGTTTGCTTCTATGATTTCGTAAAACGTCCCGTCTTCCGCTTCTCCGTGCAGGATGGTGTCCTTAACCCGCAGGTTGGTGCCCATAATTTCGAATGCCGCGACTCTTCCTCCCTGAACCTTCGGCATCAGTCTCTGGCAAGCTATCCAGCGGAGTGTATCAGCCAGTCGTATTCGAATCTGGTTTTCCTCGTCCCGGGAGAACATTCCTACGATTCTGTTGATCGTCTGGCCCGCATCCACAGTGTGAATGGTGCTTATCACGAGGTGTCCCGTCTCCGCAGCGGAAAGACCTATCTCCACGGTTTCCCGGTCCCGCATTTCACCGACCACGATTACCTTGGGGGCCTGGCGCAGTGCAGATCTCAAGCCAGAGGCGAAAGAATCGAAATCGACACCCAGTTCCCTCTGGTTGAAAGTGGCCACTTTTTGGGGATGGACGAACTCGACCGGGTCCTCGAGAGTCACCACATGAATAGGTTGTGAATCGTTGATGGCATCAAGGATGGCGGCAATGGATGTGGATTTCCCGTTTCCGGTAGCCCCGGTTACAAGGATGACCCCGTTTTTTTCCCTGGTCATCCTGGAGAATGCCAAGGGAAGCTCGAGGTCCCGGATCGTAGGAATCCTGGTGGCGAGCCGACGCATCACGATGGAGTAGCAGCCTTTCTGTGAGAAAACATTCACCCTGAACCTGGCCTTGCCTGCCAGCTGGTAACTGGCGTCGCACGACCCCTCGGTCAACAGCGCTTTCGTAAGCCGGCGATCACCGTTAATCAGGTTGAGAGCCAGAATCTCCGTCTGAAAAGGCGTTATTTTTTCAATGGGAGGCCTCATGTTTACGGGCCTCAGCTGACCGTAGGAGTCCACCTGGAAAGGCTTGCCCACCGTCATGTTGAGATCTGAGACGTCCTCCCGGGATTCGAGCATTGTGTTCAGGATGTAATCCATTTGTTGTTTTCGCATTAGTCCTCCGGTATCCGGATCGGCTTCCATCCCTATATTTCGGTGAAGTCAGTCGGCCGGTTTTTCAGAAAATCCGCAAACTTGGATTTTTCAACGGCTTTTGTATATGCATCTTCAGGGCTGATTATTTTTTTCTGAAGGTAATTCATGATCGCGTCGTCCAGGGTCTGCATTCCGTATTTCTTTCCGGTCTGAATCATTGAAGGTATCTGGAACGTCTTTCCCTCGCGGATCAGGTTCCGGATTGCCGGCGTAGCGATCATGATCTCTAAAGCAGCGCATCGGCCTTTGCTGTCAATGCGCTTGAACAGGTTTTGTGCGATCACCGCCCTCAATCCGTCCGAAAGAGTGTTTCGTATTTGTTCCTGCTGGCTGACCGGGAAAACTTCGATGATTCTGTCAACGGTTTTCGCTGCGCTGCTCGTGTGCAGGGTCCCGAATACCAGGTGGCCTGTGGATGCCGCCTCCACCGCCAGGGAAATGGTTTCCAGGTCGCGCATTTCGCCCACCATTATGATGTCCGGATCCTCTCTCAGTGCGCCCCTCAACGCTGCGGCAAAGCTTTTCGTGTGAATTCCCACTTCTCTGTGGTTGACAAGTGCACGCTCGCTTTTATGAACGAATTCGATAGGATCTTCTACCGTGATGATATGATCCTTACGCGTTTTGTTGGCCTCGTCTATTATCGCGGCAAGAGTGGTGGATTTGCCGCTGCCCGTGGGTCCCGTGACAAGAACAAGCCCGCGGGGGAGGCTGGCAAGTTTTTGCACCACCGGGGGAAGCCCTAACTGTTCACACGTGAGCACCTTGGAGGGAATTTCCCTGAAAACTGCGGCAATGCCGTTTTTTTGCATGAAAAAGTTTGCACGGTAGCGGGCGAGGCCGGGAATTTCGTATGCAAAGTCAACATCCCCGCTTTCTTCGAAAACTTTAACTTTGTTTTCCGGGGCTATTTCATAAAGCATGGCTTTCAGGTTGTCCGTTTCCAGTTCATGGAATTTAACCCTCTCCAGTTCCCCCCGGATCCGCAGGACCGGCTGCTGACCGGCAGCAAGATGGAGGTCGGATGCACCCTGCTCGTTCATCAACTTAAAAAAAGCGTCTATTTGTGCCACATTATACCTCTCTGAGATCGGCGATGAGCTTAAATGCCAGAAAAACCTGTAAAAGGGGGAACATAGCTGATTACGATTCGAACAAAAAAATATTATACATACTAATAGCAGCCGTTCAACTCAATTTTTTCCCGGTGCGCCGGCACCACCGGTGTTGACAAGCGGGGGATGCGTTAGGATAATCACGCAGGATCAGCTGAAACCGTGAGAAGTTGGTTTATGCCGCTTCGCGGCAGTCTATGAGCAACGAACTTGATGGAGTTCGTTGGAAGTCGAAGAACCATGTCCCTCGAGGTCGGGGTCGCTGTCGGCGTCGGTATCGGAAGTTGACCGGCGGCCTTTTCGACCCCGATACCGACCCCGACCCCGACGCCGATAAGGCGGGGATGGTACTTTTTATGATCTCAACAAAGCTGCTTCATGCCGCTTCACGGCGGGAGGAGGGTATGGTGCGTAAAAAAGTGTCGATAGTGGATTTACAGAAAAAGAAGGCTGAAGGGCGGAAAATTACTATGATTACAGCCTATGACCATCCTACGGCCAGGCTGGTTGATGAAGCCGGGCTCGACACCATTCTTGTGGGGGACAGCCTGGGGATGGTCGTGCTGGGGTATTCATCCACGGTTCCGGTTACCATGGATGAGATGGTCCATCACTGCAAGGCCGTTTGCAGGGGGGCCGGAGGCTGTTTCGTGATTGGAGACCTGCCGTTCATGTCCTACCAGGTGAGCGTTGAGAAGGCTGTGGAAAACGCAGGCCGTTTGATCAAGGAAGCAGGTTGTGACGCTGTTAAACTGGAAGGTGGAGTCGAAGTGTGCGGTGCGGTCAAGGCCATCGTCGACGCCGGCATCCCCGTCTGCACCCATATCGGGCTCACGCCCCAGAGCGCTACCAAGTTGGGGGGCTTCAAAGTCCAGGGGAAGGATTCAGCGGGCGCGAGGGAATTGATCGCTTCGGCGGGGGAACTCGAAAAGGCCGGTGCTTTCATGCTGGTGATGGAGTGCATCCCGGACCAGGTGTCCGAGAAGATAACCGGGCTTTTGAAAATTCCGACGATAGGAATAGGCGCCGGCGTTCACTGTGACGGCCAGGTGCTTGTTTATCACGACGCAGTGGGGCTTTTTGACAGGTTCACACCGAAATTCGTGAAGCGGTACGCGGAAGTTTCACCCGTGATCCGGGAGGCGCTCTGCCGTTATAAGGAAGATGTTGAACAGCTTGAATTCCCAGGACCGGAGCATTCCTTTATCATGGAGAAGGAAGAAGCAGAGCGGCTGTGAGGATCCGTGCGGGTCAGGTAAGGTTTGAGAAGAGGGTGAAAATGGACAAGGCTGCGGGATTTATTGAAGTGGATATGTTTTCCAGCGATGTGGATGATGAATCTCATCCCGAGGCCGCGGCTTTCAAGGAACTGCTTGAGGATGTGGCATCCGAATATGACTGCACCCTCTGTTCGTTCGAAGTAAGCAGTGGAACGGCGGTGTTTTCGTTCGACAGCGAAGAGTTGACTGCAGAGATCCTGAAATTGCTTCAGCAGGACGAAAACGATGAATCTTGATCACATCGCGATCGTACTCCACCGGCCTCAAATCCCGGAAAATATAGGTGCGGCGGCCCGCGCGATGAACAATATGGGGCTCAGCCGGTTAATACTGTCGGCCCCCGAAAACTGCGATCTTTCCCGCGTTGTCAAAATGGCCACCGGCACCTCGATAGATATCGTGGAGCAGATGGAGGTTTACGATAATCTGGAAAATGCACTCGGCCCATTCAGCTTTGTTGCAGGAACTACGGCCCGGATCGGATCCCACCGGCCTGCGATGACCACGCCCCGTTTGGTCGCCGGGGAGCTCTCGGCTATATCGGAGAGGAACCACGCCGCCATCGTATTCGGCCCTGAAGATCGGGGGCTCGCAAACGATGATCTCCGGATCTGTCACACCATTGTTCGTATCCCTACCTTCGGCTTCTCGTCCATAAACCTCGCACAGTCCGTTATGATCATATGCTATGAAATCATGATGGCTTTGGAAGAACCGACTGAAAGATCCATCCCCCGGCTGGCGGATGGATTTGAACTGGAGGGAATGTATTCGCATCTTAGAGAGGTTTTGCTCAAGATCGGTTTTATCGACCGTCAGAATCCCGATCACTGGATGCTGAACCTGCGCCGGTTTTTTTCGCGTATTCAGCTGCGGGCACGGGAAGTGAGGGTTATAAGAGGAATATGCCGTCAGATGGACTGGTACACTGAACAGGTTGAAAAAAAACGAAAGGATGGTTTATGAGCCGAACTCAAGCGAGTATCGAGTCGATGACAAATGAAGATCTCGCCCGGTTTGTGGTGGATCTTTTCCATCGCATAGCGGTGCACCACGGGCTGTGGTTTACTGAAATCATTCACCAGATGGGCATGGAAAAAGCACTGACTGTGATGGAAGAAGCCTATTCCCGGAGCTATGACGTTCAGATGAAACGACTCGGGAAATTTTTCGGCTTTGAAATGGACGGGGGTGTACCAGGTCCTCTGGCTGCAATGCCCCGCGAATCACTGGTCGCCTTGACAGAGGAGATCGCAAAAAACTGGCTTGCAAACGACGGCCTGTGGTTCCAGGCTGTTGAGTTCGACAGCGGCATGTTCGATGCCAAGCGCTGTAACGACTCCTGCTGGGCGAGGTTTTCTCCGTTCGAGGCGTGGTCCATAAAACGGTTCCTCGGACTTCCGAAGGCAGGTGGGCTCGATGCCCTGAAAGCGGCTCTGGATCACCGGCTTTACGCGAGGATCAACCGGCAGTCGATAGCCGAGGAGACTGAAGACAGCTTCGTATTCATGATGAATGAATGC
>DSCZ01000357.1 GCA_011048855.1 Desulfobacteraceae bacterium
CGTGATACAAAATACTTGTGGACATGATGGCTCTCCTCCTTCAATGAATTGCACTTCACCAAAGAGGAGAACCTGATTGTCTATTTTTTTCAACCCCTATGTACGCAAGAACCGGATGAACCCCTGGGGACATGCGGCGGGCGATACTGTGCTAAAGGGATTTGCCGATATCCTTCAATCCGCCTGCCGCAAGGAGGATTTGGCCGCACGGTTTGGCGGTGAGGAATTTATTGTCATGCTGACCCACACAGACCGGGATGGCGGGGTGCAGTATGCCGAACGGGTCCGCCGGGAAATAGAAGCCCATCCATTCCCGGAGATTGAGCAGCGTGTTACGGCCAGTTTGGGCGTGAGCCAGCTCAAGACGGAGGAAGACGCCGAATCGGTTATCAAACGGGCCGATGACGCCCTCTACCGGGCCAAGGCCGACGGACGCAATCAAGTAGCGAAGGGATAACCCCGCCCTTGTCTTTTAGGCTTGGCAAACTAGCTCTCTTGACGGATCTGTACGAGCTGGCCATGCTTCAGGCTTATTTCGTTGAGGGAATGACCGGCGAAGCGGTATTCAGCTTCTTCACCGTGAAAATACCCCCCTCACCCCGGCCCTCTCCCCCCGAAGGGTGGAGAGGGGGAATGTGTTTTCATGCCCGGGGGTGAACAGACACACCGGCCTGTTCAAGTTTTTTAAGGAGAGAGGTCAAATGGCCGACCAGTCAAATACGGATCGCGAAACCTCAAAAGAAATAGCGGCATTAAATCAAAGAATCCGGGAACTTGAGGAAGCAAGAGCGGAAGAGAAGGGAGCCAATGAAAGTGAATTGCTGGTGCGTGCGATCAGCATGGCGGCACAGGATGCCATTGTCATGCTGGACGTCGAGGGGCGGGTTTCCTACTGGAATCTAGCGGCTGATCGTATTTTTGGTTACACGAGCAATGAAGCCCTTGGACGGAATCTGCATGATATGCTTGCTCCGAAACGTTATCATGAGGCCCATGATGCGGCTTTTCCAGAGTTCCAATGTTCGGGCCGGGGTAATGCCGTTGGAAAAACCCTGCAATTGAAAGCGCTGCGAAAGAGTGGGCAAGAATTTCCTATTGAATTGTCCCTTTCGAGCGTACGGTTCAAGGATGGGTGGCATGCGGTTGGCATTATTCGCGACATCTCGGAACGTGAACAAGCGGAGGAAGAACTGTTTCGTCAAAAAGTACGTTTCCAATCATTGTTCACCAACACCAACGATGCGATGGTCTTCATCGACGAGAAGCATAAAATAATCGACATTAATTATCAGTTCACCCGGTTGTTCGGATACGACCTTGATGAAATCAAAGGCAGGGTTATCAACAAGGTGGTTGATCCTCATGGAATGGCTGATAATATCTATGCCTCACCTCGCTTCCTGCGCGGTGAGAAAGTTGAGATGGAGGCGGTCCGGTATGGAAAGGACGGACAGCCCATTGATGTTCTCCTCAAGGGCGCTCCGGTATTTATAAAGGGCAAGATTGCGGGCGGGTATGCCATCTATTCCGACATGCGAGAAAAAAAACGTGCCGAAAAATTGCTCCTGGAGTCAAAAAGTCGGTTCGAAGCAATCGTATCTTCTCTCGGAGATGCCGTTTTCCTGATAGATCCGGCGACCCGATTGATCGACGAATGCAATAATGCCGCTACCACGATCTTCGGGTATTCGCGTGAAGAATTGGTGGGCAGGCAGTCTTCTATCCTGCATATCGATCAGGCTCATTTCGAGCAGTTCGGAATTGATGCCATGGCCTCATACGAAGACCCGGGATACCACGCGACGGAGTTCTTGATGCGGCGGCGGGATGGAAGCGTGTTCCCGACCGAAAACTATGTCCGGCCAGTCCGTGATTCAGACGGCCGTATTTTGTATGTGGTCAGCGTGGTGCGTGATATCAGCGAGCGGAAACAGGCAGAGGAAAAGATCCATCAAATGGCCCATTATGATTCCCTGACGGGTCTTCCCAACCGGGAGCTTCTCTCCGATCGCCTGGCTGTCGCCCTGGCCCATGCACGGAGGAACCATGGTTACGTGGCCGTGGCGATGCTTGACTTGGATAATTTCAAAGATGTGAACGATAAACTTGGCCATGACATTGGAGATCTTCTCCTCAAGGCGGCAGCGGAAAGACTGAGTGCGGCACTGAGAGAGAGCGACACCGTTGCCCGCTTTGGCGGTGACGAGTTCGTTCTGCTGCTCCCGGGCCTGAAGAAAGTGGATGATGTGACCCCGGTCGCCCGGAAGATCGTTGAAAGTTTTCGGAAATTTTTTCTTATCGGCGCCCATCAGCTCCTTGTGACGACAAGCATCGGTATCGCCGTCTATCCTGATGATGGAACGGAAGAGAAGATCCTTATTAAAAACGCCGACTCAGCCATGTACCAGGCCAAACAAACAGGGCGGAACAGATATCAGATCTATGTTAAGTAGCTTAGCTAACTATATTCCTCTTTCTGAGAACCTCACCCCTCAACAGGCGTTGAGTTCTGGCGTGCGGTTTGATCGGCGCTCTCACCGGGCCACGTTTTTGCCTTCTCTTTGAGTTCCCTGAACTTGTATGATGAAGAATTCATAATTAATCATGGCAAATAGCAACACGCCAATGTTAACTGGGAAGCTCGACGGCGTCAAATCCAACCCCCCGGGCATATCTTGTATCCAAACGGCCATGCATCATGTCCGACGTCACCGTTGTCCCGTCCAGCCGGTAAAAAGGTCCGGGGGCGGTGAGCTCTTCCTCAAACTTCTTGTACCAGGACCTCTTGAAATAAATCGCGTTGGTCAAAACCACGGCTGTATCGGGCGTGATGGAGCCCTGGGGCAGCAGGTCTTTGATTTTGTCATTGGTTTGATCTTCCACCCACTGGTTGATGGTGTTGCGGCTTCCTTCCCAGTTATTGACAAAATCCAGGGTAAATTCGGAAAATCCATCGATCATCGCCTCCATGTCCGATGCCATGTACACTGGATCGGAGTCATAGGAGGCCGGGGACCTGAGGAATCCTTCCTGTTGTGTTTCACCTTTTGACAGCTCTTGCAGAATATAAACGGCTTCCGCAAAGCCGATACGGTTGTCGCCGTCAATATCGGCACCCTTGTGAACCTTATTAGACACAGAAATCCCTGAAATTACCTGTAGAGCAAGGATGGCATCGGCAAGATCGATCTTGTCGTCGTCGTTCACATCTCCAGCCAAAATATATTGATCAATGGAAAATTGTACTGTTACATAACAAGGCTGGGTCACAGGCGAGATAGTATACACATCTCCCTCCAGGCTTCCATCGCAACCCGAAACAGAGACTGTGGTGTACCCGGCTTCAGGATTAATAATCAGCCGGGCCGTTGTTCCTTGAGGATACATGCCTGCCCACTCCACGGATCCGGAATTTTCTGGGGTCACGGACACGCTTATCGTATGCAGGGTGGAGGAGGTTAAATAGGGATATCCGCCGTTCAACGCGTCGGCCCTGTTCCAGGCGTTCCCCTCACTGAATTCCCAACCGGTATAACTGGCGCTCTCGCGCATCTGGGCCGTTGACAACCCGGTTCCACCTGCAGATTGACTCTGTAGGCTTGTCTCCATATCCCAATAGGAATCAGTGATCGTGGCATCGTATTCTGAGATCCCTACCAATCCGCCTTGATTTCCACCTTCCTGGTTAAGCTCGACCAAGCCCGTTGCATAGGACCACCTAATATAACCCCCATTGGCCCGCCCTACGAGCCCTCCAATAGCATCGCTTCCATTGACAAAACCTGTCGAATAACAGTCATCAATCACGCCGCCATCAGTCAAACCTACCAACCCCCCGACATTTGTAAAACCGCTGACATTCACCGTGGAATAGCTTTCAGTGACGGATCCCGCGTTAATACCGACGAGGCCTCCGATATTTTCCCCATTTTCAGACCCATAAACCTGTCCGCTCACGTAAGCCCTATCAACCACTGATAAGCTACAACCTACCAAACCGCCGACATCGTTATTTCCGGCTACATACACGTCGGTCAGCCCAACGTTGCTGATCCTCGGCCCCTCGTCAAGCACTCCGAACAGGCCGACATTGTCCATATCCGGACGGTTTATAAAGAGGTTTGAGATCAGGTGACCGTTTCCATTGAATTCACCTGTAAACGGTGCTTCGTGCGTACCAATGGGTTCCCACCCTGATCCTTCATTCCAGGGAGATGTATTCAGGTCGATATCGTTGCTCAATGTGAAATACCGTCCTGGATAGCCTAGATGATACCGTATATTATTCAGCTGGTTTGCGCTCGCCACCTGGTAGGGATTTCCTTCCGTGCCATCCCCACCGGCAAAATCCGCGTTGTACAACCCGGCAACTTCCGTGGTCGCGCCCGGAGAAACCGTCACAATCCGGTTCTCCGGTGTATTCCAGCCGGGAATCGGCTTAAATTCCACGGTATAATCCCCGGGATCGAGAACTTCGGCATAACCACTCTCCAACCACTCCTCAGTCCCCGCTCGGCGCCATCCGGCCTCTCCCGTTAAAGCCTCAGGAACTTCGAGATTCACAACCAGGGAACCTGATGTATAAACTTCAGTTGCATGAAAAAAACTGTTGTTGGAGGTATCCAGTTCAAAAACGACATCGTCCGGGTCGGCCACGGCATAGATCACAGCGGTCGAATCACCGTTTCCCCCAGCAGAATAATCCCATACAAAGCTCACGTCATGCGCCGCAGACGGTTCAAGCCCTGAAACGGGGCTTCTGCCGATCTCCTGGCCGTCCTGAGAGCCAAGGCGCCAGGACAGATCAAAAGCGCCTGTAGGAATGACGCCCTGGTTGGTCACCCGTGCTGTAAGATTCCTCTCTGTTCCCGAAAGTTGTTCGCTCCAGGTCGATTCCACCGCTATATCCGGTAAAACCGTCCAGATTGATTCTGTGTTGTCCGACCGGTCAGGATCCTCCACAGCCATATCCGGGTCTGCTACAACATAGAGGATATGCGCGTTGGGGTCTTCAGGCACATCCCAGGTAAATGCCACATCTTCGCTCGCCCCTGCAGTCAAAGGGCCTGGGATAACAGTCTCGGCAATCATCTCACCGCCCTCGGAAGGATTCCCACTGTAAAGCCTCACTTCGACTCCTTCAAGCGGAATATCCCCTTCATTCACCAGCACGGCTCTGACTGCCGCCTGGGATCCAGGCGCCGGGTTTTTCGGCTCAACGGTCAAGGAATCCTGTTTGACGGAGAGGCCACTACCCAGTTCGTGGCGCAGGATGTAGAGGTCTGTCCTCCCGGGCCTTGGCGCGTTTTCAATAACACGGGTTTCTCCATTCAGTTCAACTTCGATGTCCTCCCGCAATGTCTGGGTCTTGAGGTAGGCCAAAACCATTTCCTTCCCGTCAAAGGCCATGGAAAGAAAGCTTTCGGCATGCTCGTCATGGGTCAATTGGCGGGGAAGGCTCCACAGGTCCAAGGCTGCATCGTAGAAGGCGGCAACGATGTCCACCCCATCTTCATGCTGCACGGAATAAGCGACCGCAGCACCGCCCGTGAGGGTCACCCCGGCAAGAGTCGGCGAATTTTGGGCGGCCGTGTATTCCGGGTAGACATCTGCAGGGTTCCAGCCAGAAAGAGAAGTATAGAGCATCCTCTCCCCTGATTTCCACACCAGCATCAGGTTTCCTTCAGGCGCGACCAGCACCGGCAGACTGTCTTCCACATCGTTGTTTGTGAGTCGAACCACCGACTGCCAGGCACCATTGTCAGTGGAAATCGAATACAGCTCCCTGTCTCCCAGTGTTTCCGTGTCTCCATCCTCATCGACACTGAAGACAACGTGACCCTGACCCCCACTGTCAGATCCGAAAGCAAACTCCAGGATACCTTTGGGTGCAGACCAGAGTGTTGTTGGCTCAGACCACCCGGACCCTGTCCAAGTGCTGAACAGGAGGCTGTCGCCACTGGCCTCATCCCCGATCATCGCCGTACCCTCATTCTGGACCCAAAGAATGCCGGTGGTTTCTCCAAAAAGTACTGGGAGCGGATCGCGGTCGAGCTGGCTGTTGGTCGTAAGCCTCAAGGGTGCACTCCATGTGTTTGAGGCACGATCGAAAAATGAGCTTACAATTTCAACGTGAGGGGAGATATCTTCGGGAGATTCCACTCCGGAGACATCCCCTTCCACCCTGGTCCAGGCCGCAAGCAGGGAGTTATCATCGAATTTTACAAATTCCGGGCTGAACTCGGCCAAAAGATCGTCGGTTACAAGTTCAAGTTGGGGATCGGTGTTTTCGTCCCAAAAGACTCGGCCTATATCCGTCGCCCCATACCACGGTTTGTCCGTGTCGTGCATAACAAAAAGAATATCGGCATCCGAATCGTCTGCCCTCACCTTCGGGCCTGCAAGACCGATAACATTTTCCACGATGCATAGCTCGGGTGAAGCTTCAACTTCCTCCTGTACGTCCAACGGCTCGACGCCACTCAATGGGTAGCGCCCGGAGATATCCTGGGTCACAAGCCGGTTAGTCTCACCCCATTTTAAAAGCCTCTTTCCGACTGGGCGCCAGGTTTGGGACGGGTCTCCGTCAGAAATATCCGTTAAGGATAAGATATGTGCCTGGGGCGTTCTAGACCCGGAAAAGTCCCAGTAGATGTCCGCGACCACTTCTTTCTCATACTCGAGAAAACGATACTCCGCATAGGCACCAGCATAAAGGGCACCACCAAAGCCCTTGAATTGGAGGTCCGGGCATATACCCATATCGAATTGTCCCTTGCCCCCGGCGTATACACCTGTTTTTAAATTCTTCGTTATTTTTGCTTCTAATTTTGCCTCGATTCCTCCTGTTA
>DSCZ01000619.1 GCA_011048855.1 Desulfobacteraceae bacterium
CCGACCGCAACCGATTTCATGTACTCAACCTGAGTCTTGAAAGCCTTCATTGCGAGCGGGGACTTCTTGGCCCACCTGACCCACAAAGGAGGCGCGAACTTACGGAACTTGGCGATATCCTCCTCTTTAAGCCGGATAACTTCAACACCCTGTTCCTTGTACTTATCCCAAGCCTCCAGATTCGCCTTCTGAATGCTGGCATACTGATCCCAGGAATGCCACTTAATCGAGGCCCTCAGCAGTTCCTGGAAATGCTCCGGGATATTTCCCCACTGCCTGGTGTTGATATTCAAGCTCATCAAGTCAACGGGCTGATGCAGACACGGCGTGGACGGGGGACCCATAATGATGTACTTGGCGATCTCACCGTAACCGAGGTTGTAGTTGATCGCCGGTCCCACGAAGTCAGCCCCGTCGATAACACCCTTTTCCAGGGCCGGGTAAACCTCGCCGCCCGGAAGCAGTACCGTTGAGACGCCGGCTGCACGGTAGATGTCGGCGATGATTCCGCCGGGATAACGAATCTTCTTCCCTTTGAAATCCTCGAATGAACGGATCGGGACCTTGGAATGGATCAGGTTCAGGTCGTGCTGAATCGTGCCCACGAAGTACATGTTATGCTTGCCGTAAGCCTCGCGCGCGAATTCATTGCCGCCCAGCTCTTCATACCAGACTTCCCATTGATCCGGCCTGTCCAGCCCGAACGGGTACGAGGAAAGGAATGTGGCCACCGGGATTTTGCCCGGCCAGTAGACGTCAAAGCAGTGCATGCCTGAAAACACTCCGGCCTTCACCGCATCGAACATCTCGAAGGTTCCGACTATGGCGCCCGCCGGGAATCCTTCGACCACAAGCTTGCCCTCACTGAGTTTTCCTACATAATCGCACCATTCTTTGAATTGCACATAGCCGACGGTACCGGCGTCCCAAGCCGTCTGAATTTTTAATTTGATCGGGGCCGCCGATGCATGCCTTGCAAAATAGGGCATCCCTACCGCACCGGCCGCGACACCGGCCGCAGCCGCCGTCTTTAGAAAACCGCGACGAGAAACATCCTTGGCTTTTCCTTCCTTCTTCAGCTCACTCATACCTTACCTCCCTTTGGAAAGGATTTGACAAACACACGACACCTTCGAATCACCCCTGAGAGCCGGGGCCGAAGCTTCCGTGCACCATCCCACAAAAAATAAGCCCACTGCCTATTTCCCGTTGTGAACAACCCGCAGGCGGATTTTAAAAACCCGCGCCGTCATCAAAAAAAACCACGTACATTGCTTTGTCAGCACCTATCCTTAACATTTAGCCTGTTATATTAGACTAATAAATCAAAAAGTGTCAAGTCAAAATCCACCTGTCAAGGCACAATTTCAGTCAGTAAGCTGGTCTTACCTCTTTCCCATTTAAAATCCAGTGTTCATCTACGGAAAGGTCTATTTTAAAAGGCATCAAAAAGTAGACAACCACAAGAAAAATTTGGTCATACCTTTATACATCTTTCCAATCCGTCCGGCCTGAATCCTACTCGGTTGAGCCCTCGAACCGCATCAAAATGCATCTGGTTCCGGATACGAACGATATTTCAACAGTCGGTAAAAGAGGGCGCATCAGATTCTGTGAGTTCTTAAAAAAATATGACAACGACGCTATTTTTCAATCCACACCTTGCTCGAAAAGTCTCTGGAAACAGAGCAGCAGGTGCGCTGGTAGCGGATCTCGAGACCATAGTAGCGCGCCCTTGCCACTGCCTCCTCCGAAGGGAGCGCCATGCGGTTTACACCGGCGTCCACTGCAAGTTCCTCGATCCTTGAATTTCCCCTTTCCCGGGCGCAGCCAAGATTTATCCTCGCGTTCGGCATCGAAAGACGGGCATTCACTATGACCTCGGCAACTTCTTCGGCCGAAGGCAGTTTGAAACGCTCACAGTCGGTGCCGGGAATTTTCATATAAGAAACAATAACCACCTGCTCCGGACGCAAGGTGGAAACCATATGCACAGCTTCCTCCTCTCCCCGTATGTTGCCATAATCCAACCCGCACACGATGTGGGGGGCGAGCGCAATCCCGGCATCCTTGAGATGTTGCATGGCGAGCATGATTCTTTCAACACCGAACGGTACATGACAGATACGGTGGTAGGTTCCGTCATCCCCGACAACGTCAATGAGCGCCTGATCCACTCCGGCTTCGGCCAGACCACGGGCTGTTTCCTCATCCACAATCCCACTGTGTACTGAAACATAAAGCCCCGTGGTTTTTTTCACATCTTCTACCGCCGGCAGGAACTCCTCCCAAGGAAGGCGGCCTTCGGCATCGCAGCCCCCGCTTACCAGAACTCCCAGGGCGCCCCTGGCCTTGAGCCTGAGGCATTTCTCCACCAAGGTCGCGGGGTCTTCGGCGGGGATCATCGTAGTCAGCAGACTCCGCCGGCAATGGTCGCAGTTCAAGGCACAGCGCGTTCCGGTTATCGACATCGCCGGATATAAGCCCCGGACGCCGTCGCATAAAAAAATCCCGGGAAGATAAAAGGTTATTCTCCTTCCATGCACGGCCCAGGAAGATTCCCTGGCTTCTGCAAGTTTTTCCTCAAATGCCTGCATGATACTCCCTAAAGGTGACCCGGCAACGCGTCATCACTTTCCCGATCCCCTTTCAGCGGCTTTTCAGCAGCAGCCAAACTCCTTCTCGAAATTTACCGGCACCCGCAAAAAAAATACGGAAGGTTTAACTCAGAACCTTCCGCACTTTGGATTACAGACCATACCTTTATGTCTCAAGAGATTTAAATCGGCGGGTTAAACCATCAATCTTTTTCCGGTTCCGGACGATCCAGCGCGCGACGCACCAGCTGGGTGATATCCAGAACTTCCAGCGGAATCTTGTTCCTGCGTACGTAGCTGTACATGGTGCGCACACACTGCTGGCATGAGGTCACCACCGCATCGGCGCCGGTTGAAAGAACCTCTTCTATCTTGCTCCGGGCTATGTCGGCCGATAGCCCGGCATCGATCATTTCAAGATTCCCACCTCCTCCACAACACTGGCACTCTTCACGGTTCCGCGGAAGCTCCACAAACTCGACCCCTGGAATCGCCCGGATGACGTCTCTCGGGGCGTCGAACTCCCGGGCACCCCGGCCGAGATCGCAGGGATCGTGGTAGGTGACTTTCATCTTCAAAGGTTTTAGTCGGATTCTTTCTTCCTCCACAAGCCTTCTCAAAAATTGTGTAGCATGGGTAAGCTTAAACTCATGCGGGTAATGCTCCCGCCACATCTGGTAGCAGGATGGGCATGCGAACACCACTTCGGTTGCCCCTTTATCCCGCACCGCCTGCATATTGTGATCAACGAACTGCTGTACAATCTCGCCCAGGCCCGCTCCCAGCAGTGGGAAACCGCAACACCATTCATCCTCGCCCATCAGTGAAAAATCCACATCACCGGCATCGAATATCTCGGCAAGGGCTATCGGAATCTTCTGGACCATTGGAAAATACGATGCGACACAACCGGTGAAATACACAACGTCAGCCCTGTCTTTCAAATAACCGTTCTCAGGAGCCGATGCCATGTCTTCCACCCATTCGGCACGCTCTTCGTTGTCTTCGGCGAAGACATTGTGGCTCTCGAGGAGGTTCTCACGGATCATGTCTATCTTATCGGGATACGCATCACTGTGGACCATATCCATCCGGAGTGAGAGCCAGAGGTCCTTGAGGCTGATTCCGACAGGGCACACCTCCTGGCAATTCCCGCACAGGGTGCATCGAAAAACCGTTTCGCTGAATTCCTTCAGGCGATCACCGGTCACTTCGCTGCGCTTGAGGAACCTCCTCAGCAACCCGACTCTTCCTTTCAGGATTTCCTTCAGGCCTTTCACGCGGTAAACCGCAGACAGGCTTCCCTTTTGAGACGCAGTCACCGCCGGACATATATCGGCGCATATCCGGCAGTTCGTGCAGGCTTCCATTTCCAGAAGCTGGCGCACCCTGTAATCTCTATTGCTCATATCATTCCTGTGCGTATTTCTCGATATCGGCCAAAATCCACTTTTCTATAGCTTCAGGGCCTTTTATCAACTGCTCAAGTTCGGCCTTGTCATCAGGTTTGACCTTGTACATCCAACCTTTCCCGTAGCAATCCTCGTTGATAAGCCCCGGGTTGGTCTCAAGCTCCTCATTGACTTCAACGAGTTCCCCGTTGACCGGCGCGAATACCTTGCCCAGCCATTTACCGGATTCCACCTTCGCGAATTTCTTTCCCATCTTAAGCTTCTTGCCTTCATCCGGAAGCTGCACATAAACGATATCGCCCGCCATTTTCTGCCCGAAATCATCCATCCCCACAACAAGCAGATCTCCCTCATCCCGGACCCACAGGTGATTCTCCTCATAGTACAAATCTTCCGGCATGTTGTAACCTTGAATCTCCATTGAATTGCCTCCTCCTTAGTCGTTTCTGCACTAAACGACGGGAAACCGGATCATCTGAATCTCAGCACTTTCCGATTATTGACCACATTATTTCCGATTACCTTCTCCGCCCACGACCAAAAAATATCATGTGTCGATCTTACCGGAATCCTCTAACAGCTCTTGAATAAATTGAGCGGTTGTCAGAATCTTCATCTTCTGTTTTCTGAGTTTCGCATTCGCAAGGTTATGCACACAGGAGTTGCATTCCGTCAAAACAACATCCGCTTCTATTTCTTCCGCTTCCTGGAGCCGCCTGCGGGCCATGGCGATAGAGTTGGCCGCGTAGGCGCCCCTGACGCCTCCACCGGCGCCGCAGCAGAGGGCCTTTTCCCTGTTGTGCCGCATCTCCACGAAGTCGGGAGCGATCTTGCGGATCGTCTCCCGCGGATCGTCGTATATTCCGCAGTGCCTCCCCAAGTCACAGGGATCATGATAGGTGACTTTCTTATTTGTCGTAACACCGAAATCGAAATCTTTCAAAAATTGAGAAAAATGAAGACATTTAATTCCATTATCTTTCAATTTCTGATACTGGGGCTTTCCATTGAATGTACGGGCGCAGTAGGGACAGCCGGTTATCACGGTGTGAGCCCCGGTTGAAAGGATAAGATCCATATTTTTTTCAGCGAGTCGATCCTTTATTGCAAAGCCCACATCTTCGAGAACGCCGCTACAGCATACCTCGTCGATCAAGGTGTAATCTATCTTCAAATAATCCAGCAGATCCAGAATGGACCCGGTTGCCTCTTCTTCCCTGTAAGCGCCTACACAGCCGATGAAAAATACGTATTCAGCCTTCAGGTTCCGCTCCCGACCGAAATCAGGCAAATCATCCTCGGCGTAAATGTCCGAGTGGGTTTCGAGCAGCTCGTTCATCCCCGTGAAGGCCGGATGGCACGAACCAATATGAACCATATCTTTCCTGGCCTGCTTGATGACATCCGGAACGTTCACGCCGGACGGACAGTTTTCCTCGCAGGCGCCGCAGGTTGTGCATTGAAAAAGAGTTTCTATCAATTCATCGTTCAGGTCAATCGTCCCGTCCATCACCTCTTTGAGCAGCAGCATCTTTCCACGTGCATTGTAGGCGGGCCTGAGTGAGACACCGAAAACAGGACACACCGATTGGCAGAAACCGCACCGGGAGCATTGGAGAACCTGGCGTCTGAATTTTCGATCGAAATCGTATTTAGCTTCCATATCACCCCTCATCGAGAGCCATCTTGCCGGGATTCAGAATATTGTTGGGGTCCAGCAGCCGTTTGATCCCCCGCATCACATCCATCGCAACCTCGCTGTGCTCCAATCCCATGAATGCGGCCTTCTGCAAACCGATGCCGTGCTCCCCGGTGAGGGTGCCACCAAGATCGATGGCCAGTTTGAATAACGCTGCCCCCGCGGCTTTTTTCCGTTCGACCACATCCGGATCGTAGCCGTCATATACGAATTGAGGGTGGAGGTTTCCGTCTCCTGCATGCCCGTAGGTAGCTATCATTATGTTGAATTTTTCTGATATCTTCTTGATGCCGATCAACGCTTCTGCTATCCGGCTCATCGGCACTGTCACATCTTCGAGAACCTGGTGTGTGTTCAACCTCGCCAGAACAGCATAGGCTGACTTCCTGGCCTCCCACAAACCCTCTGCTTCCTTTTTTGTTTTTGCCTGCTTTATTTCCCTTGCATTATTCCGCTTGAAAACCTCCAGCACCTTCCGTACCTGGTAATCGGTTTCTTCCTGGGTATATCCGTCCGTTTCAACGAGCAGCATAGCGTCCACTTCCGGAAGGTTTAAATCGGTATTTCGGTTTATCGCCATAAGGGCTTCCCTGCCGAGTATCTCAAGCACCGCAGGGAGGACACCGCTGTGCATCGTTTCACTCACCGCGCGTCCGGCGTCTCCCAGGTCGTCGAAAGCGGCCATCGCGGTAGTCGAAGCGGTGGTTTTGGGGTTGATCTTGAGGGTGATCTCGGTGACCACCCCCAGGGTCCCCTCGGAGCCCACGAAAAGCTTCGTCAAATCGTACCCTGAAACGCTCTTTATACACTGGGACCCGGTCTTCATAATGCGGCCGTCGGGCAGAACCACAAGCAGGCCGAGTACATAGTCCCTGGTCGTACCGTATTTCGCACCTTTGACACCCCCGGCGTTGGTCGCGACATTGCCCCCGAGCGTGCAGACCTGACTGCTGGCAGGATCCGGCGGGAAGAAAAACCCGTGCGGATCGAGCGCCCTTGCAAGATCGTCATAAACGACTCCCGCCTGCACAACAGCGAGACGATCCTCGATGCTTATATTTACAATCTTGTTCATGTGGTTCAGGTCAAGCGCGATGCCGCCATTAATCGGGACAGACATACCG
>DSCZ01000427.1 GCA_011048855.1 Desulfobacteraceae bacterium
CTCTTTATACCGTGGGAGAATCGCTCAGCCATCTGGATCCAGAAAGATGGGCGCCTGAAATCATATAAAATTTTATCTCTTTAAACCGTTTTTTTTTTGCCGCAAGGGAGCCAGGATGAAACCAGCCGGCTGCATGAAAAAGGGCTTTCTGGTCATATTTTCAATTGCGTTGCTGCTTTTCACCGATGCGCGGCTTTCGCCCCAGGCGTTCGGCGAAGAGAAACGCACCGGCCGCCGAACCGGCGAGGGCGAAATACGTTCGGAGATCGAAGCCGGCAGGCTCAGTTATGATGCAGAAAAGCGCATATACATTGCCGTGGATGATGTGGTTATAACCCGTGAAAACCAGGTCCTCAGTTCACAGGCCGCGGAATATGACGAGTCGACGGGAACCGCCCGGGTGCCGGGTTCTTTCCGGTTGGAGGTTGACGGGGATGTGCTGACCGGGCGCGACGGTGTATTCGATCTCTTGAACGAAACCGGGCACATGGAAGACGGACAGCTTTTCCTTGCGGATGACAATGCTTACATGCGGGCGAAAAAAATCGAAAAACTGGGAGCGAAAAGGTTCTTAATGAGTGATTGCCTCGTTACCACCTGTGAAGGCGAGTGCCCCACATGGTCGATAGCAGGCTCCGAAGTGGATGTGACGCTGGAAGGATACGGCAAGGTGAACCATGCTTCGTTTCGCATCAGGAATGTTCCGGTTCTATACATCCCGTATTTCCTTTTTCCGGCCAAGATTAAACGCCAGAGCGGACTGCTTCCACCCACTTTCGGTTATTCCGATCGAACCGGGGCGGATTTAGAAATTCCATTTTTCTGGGCCATCTCCGATTCGACCGATGCGACTTTTTATCAACGGTACCTGACTCGGAGAGGCTACATGCAGGGCCTGGAATATCGGTATATGACCACCGAGGATTCCCGCGGCAGTTTCATGCTTGATGTTCTTTCGGACAGGCGGGACATTAAAAATACAACCGATCCTGATGAAATCGACCTGAGTCCCTTCGAAAGGACCAACACCACCCGCTACTGGGCCAGGGGAAGGGCTGACCAGGAATTACCGCTGGATATCCAGGGACGCCTGGATGTTGACTTTGTCAGCGACCAGGATTACCTGCGTGAGTTTAAAAAAAGTGGATTGGGGCTCCAGGCCCGCCCGGACCTGGAAAGCCGATGGGACAGGCCTTTCGAAGAAATCTGGGCTCCCTTCAGAAGATCCGCCTTGAGGCTGAGCCGGGACGGCGGACTTTACAGTCTTCAGGCAGGGATGGAATATTATCAGCGCCCTGAAAGCCTCCCGGATGATCCCACCCCTCAGCCCCTTGGCAGCATGATGTTCGACCTGTTACCCCGGAGGATCTTAGAAACCCCTGTCTATGCCGGCATGAGGACAGACTTCGACCATGTCTGGAGGGAACATGGAGCCACCGGCTACAGGACATCAGTTTCGCCGGCCTTCTCCATTCCATTCACCATCGGTCCTTACCTGCAGGTAGAGCCTTTCTCGGAGTACACGATAGCGCACCAGCGGTATCAAGGGTCGACGGGGGGAAACGACACGAGGACAAGGCACATACACGACTCCGGCCTGCAGTTGTCAACCGCATTCGACCGCATCTTCAGACCCGGATTCTTTCAGGCAGCGGCTGTGAAACATCGCCTGCGGCCTGAACTCACCTACCGCTACAGGGGTCCCGGCGATGCCGAAAGGCCGGCCCCCTGGTACGAACCGGTGGACCAGGAGGGGCGGTTGAACCAGGTGGTGCTGTCCTTGAAGAATTTCCTCGATGCAAGATACGACAGGGACGAAAAAACCACTTATCGCCAGTGGGGGTATTTATATCTGGACCAGGCCTACTCCATCGACCGGGCCAGGGAAGACCTGCCGCCGGGAGAAAAGCGTGAGCCGTTCGACCCCCTGATGGCCACCCTGGGGATCAACCCCGGTTCCAATCTGCGGGGCAGATTCTCGGCCGAATGGGATCATTATGAAAAAATGATTACAACGACAAACGCGTCGCTCGACATGGCTTTTGACAGGAAAGTCGGCGGCAAGGACTACTACAGCCTGGATTACAGTTCCAACCGCCTGCGGAACAGGAAGCACCTGGGAATTTCGTGCGATATATACCTGGTCAACGGAATTTCTGTGGGAGGCACGTTTGAAAGAGAATTAAAAACCAACGACAATGTAATACAGCAGGCATGGCTGGGCCTGGAGAGACAATGCTGGGGAATGAAGTTCGCAGTGGAAAGATCTGATCGCTCAGTCGGATTTTCCTTGATGGTGAATTTGAAAGGACTTGGAGAGTTTGGGAGCCTTTAAGCCTCAGCGCCCTTTCCCCCGCCCACCGGCAAGGAAGCTGAGTCCCGCGACAACTGCAATTCCTGCAAACATAACAAACATAGCCGCCACTGTTTCCTTATCCAGGGCTGCCGGCAGGGTGTTTATCTGCAGCAAAGCGCTGCCGGATTCCATTGAACCCGAAGCATCCTCCTTCCAGGGCCATACCTTTCTGAGCGATCCGAGCATAAGCCCGGTGAGCCCCGCCAGGACGATGGAATAACAGCGGTCCAGCAGCCATCCCAGGAACCTTGAAAAGATTATCAGCCCGACGCAGGCTCCAGCTGCGAGCACCGCAAGGATGCCAAAATCGCGCTGGTTGACCGCCTCCAGGACAAAATGGTATTTCCCTAAAAGAACCAGTATGAAAGCTCCTGAAATCCCCGGAAGTATCATTGCGCAAACGGCGAGAACCCCGCACAAAAAAAGAAAAAAGAGGCTTTCCGGGGTATCGACCGGGACCATGCCGACCAGTAAAAAAGTCCCGATAGCGGCGGCCGCCAGGCAAGCCAGAGCCGGGATGCTCCATCTCTCGACGCCCCGCCCCACATTAACAACCGATGCCAGTATAAGGCCGAAGAAAAAAGACCAGATCGGCACCGGTTTGTGGACCAGCAGCCAGGCCACTGAATGGGAAACGCTCAGAACCGCGAGAAAAATGCCTGTGCCCACCGCAGCCGGAAGACGCCACTCAACATACTCGAAAAAATCTTTAAACCGGAAGGCCGCCAGAAGCTTCACTGCCTTCATGTCAAATGAACGGATGGCATCGATCAGCCGGGTATAGATTCCGAGTATCAACGCCATGGTCCCGCCTGACACACCCGGTATCACATCCGCAACACCCATGCAAAAGCCCTTGGCGCATAAAACGGCTTGTTTGAATGGTCCACGCGGAAGCTCCGGGAAAACGTTTTTCATCCTCGAGACTCCAACAGGAAGGTTTTTTTTCGATACCAGGTGCGGCCGGAGGAGTTCAGGAAAATAAGAGAACAATGACCCCGGCAAACCAGCAATACGGCGTGAAATAGTAGAGCCTGCCCCTTGCGAGCATACTCATAAGCACCCGCAGGGCTCCCAGACCGACGAAAACCGCTGCGATGAAACCGGCAGCGAGGGACGGCAGTCCTATCCGTGCCGCCGCATCATAATCAAGCTGAAGAACCACTGCTCCGAGAATCGCCGGAATCGAGAGCAGGAAGGAGAATTTTCCCGCCAAATCCCGCCGCACCCCGAACAGCAGTGCACAAACGATGGTTATTCCCGAACGGGAAATCCCGGGCATAACGGCCATTCCCTGAGCCAATCCCACCGAAAGGGCGACCCAGGGGCCGAGGCTGGATCTCGTGTTGTACCTTTCGGGTATAAACCTCGTCAGCCCAACAATGCACCCGGTCACCAGCAGCATCAGTCCCACGGCCGAGGTCGAACCGAACATCGCCTCCAAAGATCGTCTGAAACCCAGCCCTACGGCTGCTGTCGGCAAGGTACCGATGATGACCCAGACCGCAAGCGATCCATGAGTGAAGTTCATCAAATCGGCCGGCCGGTGTCCCCGAGCAAGCCATTGCCTTAACTCAGAAAAAATCAGGAGAATATCACGCCTGAAAAAAACGCAAACAGCCATCAGGGTCGCCAGGTGCAGGACGGTGTCGACCAGCAGTTCCGGTTCGCGGAAACCCAGCAGGTTCTTTAAAATAACCAGGTGTCCAGAGCTGCTTACCGGCAGAAATTCGGTAAGTCCCTGCAGTATACCAAGCGCGACGGTTTCGAGAACACCCACGATTTCACCCTCCGTGAGTTGTGTCAGATATCAGAGAACGTCAGCGATTGGCAAGGTCTATCTTCGATCCCGGCAATCCGGCCCCGACCTCGGTTCTTGACACGGGTCGAACCTTGGTCTATAGTTCTTCGAAATATTTTATATAGTTGCCTTGTATGCAGTGGATTCATCCGCTGCTGTTTCTTTCATTTTCCGGGAGGAATCCTATGAAGGTCAAAGTTGGCGTGCTGTCCGCGGGTGGAGACTGCCCGGGAATCAACAGCTGTATCCGGTGGCTGGTTTATTCGGCACTCGACCGCACGTTGGTGCCTATAAGGGGTATGATGTTCGAAGTGCTCGGCATCATCGACGGTTTCAAGGGGCTTATAGAAGTCAAGCCGGACAAAAAGGACAGCGTCAAACAGTGGACCATGCCCCTCGATATGGACACCGTCCGCACATGGGACCGCTACGGCGGCACCCGCCTGGGTACCAGCCGGGTTAATCCATTCGATCCGAAGAACAACCTTTCGGATCAGCTCCTGGAAAATTATAAAAAACTTGGGCTGGATGCACTGGTGGTGATAGGCGGTGTGGACAGCCTGGGAGTCTGTCACAAACTTTACAAGGCTGGTCTCAAGATAGTGGGCATCCCCAAAACCATCGACAGGAACCTCTCGGAGACCGACTATACACTCGGATTCGATTCGGCGGTGAACATTATAACCCGGGACATCGACAGGATCCGCATAACCGCCGGCTCCCACAGCAGGGTATTCATAGTCGAATGCATGGGACGCAACGCCGGGTGGCTCGCACTGGAGGGAGGGGAAGCCTCAGGCTCGGCCATTATTTTGATTCCTGAGCATGATTTCGACATTGATCGCGTCGCGGAGCTGCTGGAAGACAGGAAAAAATCCGGGAAGAGATACTCGATCGTTCTGGTATCCGAAGGAGCAAAACCCAGGGGCATGGATCCAGTGCGTGAGAGCAGAGGAAAAGACGGTTTCGGTCATTTTTACCTCGGGGGCATCGGCGGCCTGCTCGCGGAGGAACTCGCCAAACAGGTCTCCGTCGAAATGCGTTATGTAGCACTCAGGCACCTTCAACGGGGCGGATCTCCCACAGCCTACGACAGGCGGATGGGACGTAAATTCGGCATTGCGGCGATCGATATGATTGTCAACGAGGATTTTGGGAGGATGGTGGGTTACAGGCAGGGAGAAATGACATCGGTTCCGCTCAAAAAGACCATAGAGCGGTTGAACCTGGTGAATGTCGAAAAATTCTATGACACCCGGAATTATAAGAGCCTGGACCGGATTCTCTGATTATTTTTCTATACCGGTATACGCCGTTTCATCGCGTGGTCGATCGTCATACGATCCATGTACTTCAAATCGCCGCCCAGCGGCACACCCAGCGCTATTCTTGTAACCTTGAGGTCCGGTGCCTTCTCGGCGAATTGTTTCGTCAGGTACGCCGCGGTTGCCTCACCTTCTGCGGTTGGATTTGTTGCAAGGATAACCTCGCTGTAAACCTCCCTGTTCAGTCGTTTCAAAAGCTCGGGAATTTTTATGTCATCCGGCCCGATTCCGTCCAAAGGTGCAAGCACACCGTGGAGGACATGATATTTACCTTTGAAAACACCGGATTCCTCTATTGCAAGCTGGTCTCCCGGCCCTTCGACGATGCAGAGTGAACCGTTCGCCCGGGCTTCATTCGTACAAATCGCGCACGGATCCGTATCAGTTAAATTGCAGCATACCGAGCATATCCTGATCTGATCCTTGACTTCCACAAGGCAGCGTGCGAGCGCGTCGGCAAGTGAACGATCGCTCCTCAGTATATGAAGGCCCAGGCGGGCCGCAGACTTCTGCCCGATGCCCGGAAGCCGAACCAGCTGGGCTATCAATCTTTCAAGAGGCGGCGGATATATACCCATTTGTTCCCTTCCTGAATTTCTCAGTCGAAAAACCCGCGATTACATCATACCGGGAAGTCCGGGGATATTCATGCCTCCCGTCAACTCAGACATCCTCTGGTTCACCATTTCCCTGGACCTGTTCAAACCGTCGTTCACCGCTGCCAGAACAAGATCCTGCAGCATTTCAGCATCCTCCGGGTCGATTACCTCGGGATCTATCGTAATTGAAAGAACCTCCTGTTTTCCATTCACAACAACGTTGACCATCCCGCCCCCTGCGGAAGCCTCAACGGTCTCTTCCCCCAACTCCTCCTGGAGTTTGCTCATTTTGGCCTGAAATTGCTGTGCCTGCTTCATAAGCTGGTTCATATTGGGTATCTTCATTGTCAATCATCCTCCTTATCGGGCGGTTCGAAATCGAAGCCGCCTGGTGTTATCGCCGGATTTTTCGTCCGTGTATCCGCAGAAACCCTTCCCTCGAATATCCGCAGGACTTCACCTGTCGGGTCGCCTGCCTGAAACCCAACGGCATCCGGCAGGGTTTCAGGCGGATTCTTCAAGCCCGTGCCGGTCACGGACGAGACGGCCGTCTCAGCGGCGTCCAGAATTCTCAATGAAATCGGCCTTTCGAAAAATTTGCGGCACAAACTTTCGAGCTGAGCCATATTTTCGCGGTCGTCGAAATAGGATCCGGTAAACGTTCGGTTTCCTTTTATAATTTCCAGTTTGTCCCCGGCAAACGACCTGACGCTCCAGTCCTTCAACACATTGTACATCCCTC
>DSCZ01000110.1 GCA_011048855.1 Desulfobacteraceae bacterium
ACAATAGTTCGCAGCCATACTATTCTGTAAACGTTTACACAGAGGATGCCGCCATGACCGATTTATCCACCCTCGAACATCTGGATGACAGGGTTTCCCGCCTATGGAACGGCTCGATGTATGTCGACCTGGTTCATACTGAAAATGGTATTTTGAGGGTCGGCTCGATGCCGGATGTTTCCAAGGCGGAAGCGGCTCTGGGTATCCACGAGGAAGCGGTGCTTATTCCTGAGCTGGAGGCGTCTCAGGGCGGGGATAACCATACCGGGGAAGAATTCGTTCAGTGGTGTGCACAGGTGTTTGGGGGTCCTGCCAGGCGCTATATAGGAACCGCTCCACCGTTGAATCGGGTATATCGCAATTTGGACGAGGTATTTTCGTACTATTTCGACCGGCGGCGGCTGTCGATCGTCAAGAAGCGGTGGCTCAAAAAATGGGTGGTTCCCGTGCCGGTGGAATCCGTATACGAGGACGACCCCGTTCGGGTCCGGTTCAGAAAAGGGAACATCCTCGTGTATGATCAAGGGCGTGAGATTTATGACAGAGAAGGTCTAAGACCGCCCGACGACCCCCGTCAGCTTGTCGAAGAGGCCCTGGGAAAAGTAGGACGGGATACTTTTTCCAGAGACAATCTGGAAATCACGGTAGTCGGGAGTGGAAACGGGTTTTACGGAACCAGCGCCAGCTTTATTGTGCGCTTCGGGAAACATGTCATATGGATTGACCCGTGCGCCCAACCGGCGCACAGTCTTGCCCGCATCGGTGTTCACTGGGATGAAGTAACAGATGTTTTCATTACACACAACCACGAAGATCACATTCTGGGTTTTTCAGCATGCCTCCAGAGGAAGCGGGAAAAAGGCGAAAGGCTCACTTTGATCACCGCCCAGAGCATTTATGATTTCCTCAAGTTCCAGTTCCGTAGCCTGCTTACCGATCCTGCTCGATATATCGACTTCGTCGAGGTAACCCCGGCAAAACCTTTGTTTCTGGACGGGTTCGAACTGACCACCAGGTGGAATCACCATTTTCTTCCCTACGGCACCCTGGGATTGAAAATCTCGGCCGGGGGCCGTGTGCTGGGTATTTCGGGGGATACCAAATTCGACCGTGATATCAACCGAATCCTTCAGCGGGAGGAGCTGACGGAAGCGTGGTTTAAGAAATGCGAGTTATTGTTTCACGAGGTGGACTTTGATAATCCCGGAGGCGTTCATTCCTACTGGAAGGAAGTTGCCGCGTTTCAAAACGTGATAAGAGGCCGGCTGTTCACCTATCATACGGCACACCGGGAAACCCCACCTCTGCCTATAGCAGACGAAGGGCGTGTATACCGACTGGATTAGGCCCCGCCTGGGTGCTTTTCGAGCATTTTTCTGAGAAACACGCCGGTGTGGGAAGCTGCGGCCCGCGCGATTTCTTCCGGTGTACCGGAGGCGACAACCCTTCCGCCTGCATCCCCGCCTCCAGGTCCGAGATCGATAATATAGTCCGCGGTTTTTATCACGTCCAGGTGATGTTCGATCACGATCACGGTGTTTTGTCTTTGAACAAGTCTGTTCAGCACCTGCAGCAGCTTGTCTATATCAGCCGGGTGAAGACCGGTGGTCGGTTCGTCGAGCAAGTAAAGAGTCCGGCCTCCGGTCTTTCTTCCGAGCTCCTTGGCAAGCTTTATGCGCTGGGCTTCACCGCCCGAAAGAGTGGTCGCCTGTTGGCCAAGCTTCAGATAGCCAAGGCCTACCTCTGTTAAAGTTAAAAGCTTTGAGCGTATGGGAGGAATGGATTCAAAAAACCCGAGAGCCTGGGCGACGGTCATGTTCAGCACATCTGCGATGTTAAACCCCTTGAGCTTTACTTCGAGCGTATCGCGGTTGTATCGCCTGCCGTTGCAGGAGTCACATTTGACATAGACGTCCGGCAGGAAATGCATTTCAATTTTCACCACGCCGTCGCCCTTGCAGGCCTCGCAGCGTCCGCCCCGGACATTGAAGCTGAACCGCCCGGCCCTGTATCCGCGCCTTCTCGACTCCGGCAGGATTGCGAAAAGTTTGCGTATATCGTCGAAAATACCTGTATATGTGGCAGGATTGGACTTTGGGGTTCTTCCGATTGCGGTTTGATCGATGTTGATCACCTTCTCGATATGCTCCTCACCTGTGATACTCTGTACGCGCCCGACGGGACGTTTTGAACGGTTCAGGCGCCGGTTTAAAAACGGATATACGATGTCGTTTATGAGGCTGCTCTTGCCGGAGCCTGAAACCCCGGTGACACATGTAAATGTGCCCAGGGGGATATCCACCGAGATGTTTTTGAGATTGTGTTCACACGCTCCGGTTATACGAAGGTATTCTTTCATACCCTGGCGTCTCAGGGCGGGGAGGGCGATCTGCGAAGCCCCGGATAAATAACGGCCGGTCAGGGATTCCGGGATGCTTGTAATCTGTTCCGGAGGACCGCTGAAGAGAAGTCTTCCGCCTTCTTCACCTGCGCCGGGGCCGATATCTACAATATGATCGGCAGCGCGTATCGTTTCTTCGTCGTGTTCTACAACCAGCACGGTGTTACCTAGATCTCTCAGTTTTTTCAGGCTTTCAAGCAGTTTCAGGTTGTCTTTCGGGTGAAGGCCGATGCTGGGTTCATCAAGTACATAAAGCACTCCGGCCAGGCCGGAGCCGATCTGGGTGGCAAGCCGGATACGCTGGTCTTCGCCGCCGGAAAGCGTCGAAACCTTTCGGTCGATTGTAAGATAATCCAGTCCCAGGCTGGAAATAAAACCGAGCCGGCCCAGAATCTCCTTTAGGAGCTTCGACGCAATCGCGGTCTGCCTGGGGCCCATGTCCAATCCGGAAAAAAATTGCCCGGCTTCCTTAACCGAAAGGGCAGTGACTTCGTGAATTCCTTGTCCGCCGACTTTAACGGCAAGACTTTCGCGTTTAAGCCTTGCCCCGAGGCATGTCGAACAGGGCACTTGGGCTGAAGCCGTCCCTTCCGTGTCAGACAACGGTTTTGTTCCAAGTCCGCCGCAGTCAGTGCAGGCCCCATGGGGGCTGTTGAATGAAAACATTCCAGGCGAAATCTTTTCAAGCCTCAGCCCGCAGACCGGACAGACCGGCTGCCGGTTGAAAATCAGCGGCGGTAAGCCTTCTATATTAACTCGAACCCGTCCCCCGGATACGGAAAGAGCCAATTCCAGGGAGTCTGTCAGGCGGTTTTTTATCCCTTCCTTGACAATCAGTCGGTCGATAACCACGTCTATGGAATGGGGCATACTTCCATTGAGACGAATATCGCCTTCCAGGAGCTGAATATCGCCGTCAATCGAAACTCTCGTGTAGCCGTCCCTGGTGAGTTTTTTCAGGATGTCGCCGTGGGTTCCCCGCCGTTTTTCTACAACCGGGGCCAGGAGCTGTATCGGAGCTCCGGCCGGAAGATGCATGACATTATCCACCATTTCCTGAACGCTGAGGGATGTAATAGGCACGCCGCAATCCGGGCAATGGGCCACTCCCACCGCGGCATAGAGAACCCGGAGGTAGTCATGGATTTCGGTGACCGTTCCCACCGTAGAGCGGGGGCTTCCGGCTGAAGTGCGCTGCCCGATGGCAATCGCAGGAGAGAGGCCTTCGATTGAATCGGCGTCTGGTTTGTCCATTTTTTCCAGAAACCGGCGGGCATAGGCGGAAATAGATTCCACGTATCGGCGTTGACCTTCAGCGTAAATAGTATCGAAAGCCAGTGAAGATTTGCCGGAGCCCGAAACGCCCGTTATCACAACCAGTGAATTGCGGGGGATATCGACCGATATTCCTTTCAGGTTGTGCTGCCTGGCGCCGCGTATCCTGATGAAATTAGATGACATAAAAATGTTTCAACTAAATAACTATTGATGGCCTCGTAAAAAGTCAAAATAACCCTGTCCATCGGGGTCGGGGTCTCTGTCGGCGTCGGTATCGGAAGTTGACCGGCGACATTTTCGACCCCGATACCGAACCCGACCCCGACGCCGATAAGGCCGGGTTCGTAATTGTTACGAGGTCATCACTATTAACTGATAACCAATAACAAATAACTTATTTCAGTTTATATTTTTTCAGTTTATATCGAAGCATTCTTTCGCTTATCCCCAGGAGTTCCGCTGCTTGGCTCTGGTTGCGGCCGCTTTCGTTTATTGCTTTACGGATCATGCGTATTTCAAGTTTTTCCACTTCATCCCGGAGGCCGGTTCCTTCTCCTGACGGCACAGCATCGTCTTCAGTGGCCTGTTCCCCTCCAAACGGCAGATCATCGATTCCGATCAGCGAACTGCGGGTTATTACAACCGCTCGTTCAATAATGTTTTCCAGTTCCCGTACATTGCCGGGGAAATCATATTTCAGCAGCAGATCGCGCGCCTGCGGTTCAATACCATTGACCGGTTTCGCGTTTTCGGCTGCGAATTTACCGATAAAATGGTCCACCAGCGGGACGACATCTTCTTTTCGTTCCCGAAGACGGGGGACCGTTATGGGTACAACGTTAAGACGATAGAACAGGTCGTCTCTGAATGCACCTTCCCGGACTTTTTCTGCAAGGTCCTTATTCGTCGCGCTTATGACTCGAACATCAGAACTGAGGGTGCGGTTTCCTCCCACACGCTGGAATTCATGCTCCTGGAGAAAACGAAGGAGCTTCACCTGAACGGTGGCTGAAAGCTCCCCGATTTCATCGAGAAACAGTGTACCCCCGTCAGCCTCTTCGAAACGCCCCATGCGCGAGCTTGTCGCTCCGGTGAAGGCACCTTTTTCGTGGCCGAAGAGTTCGCTTTCAAGGAGCGTTTCCGGAAGTGCCGCACAGTTGACTATCACCAGGGGTTCTTCAGATCGCGGACTCAGTGTGTGCAGGAGCCGCGCAAGAAGTTCCTTTCCGGTGCCGCTTTCACCCTGCAGAAGAACAGCTGCCCGGCTGGTCGCGACCCGGCCGATCATGTTGATTACTTCTTCCATTGCGGTGCTTCGGTAAATTATTTTGTCTGCGGTGATCCCCCTTGATCGGAGCTCTTCCTTCAATACACGGTTTTCTTTCATCAACAGGCGATGTTCTCCGAGCCTATGGAGAAGAATTCTGACTTCTTCCAGGTCAACCGGCTTTGTGAGATAATCGGCTGCCCCCGCTTTCATGGCGTTCACCGCGGTTTCAACGGTTCCGTAGGCGGTCATCATGATTACATCGATTTCAGGGGTGATTTCTTTCGCCTTTTCCAGCACCTCCATACCGTCCATACCGGGCATTTTGTAGTCCAGCAGCATCAGGTCGATATAATTTTCTTTCAAAAGAGCGAGCCCGTCCGGGCCGTCTTCAGCTTCGAGAACATTATGTCCTTCCCCTCGAAGGAAACCGGAGAGCATTTCCCGCTGGCTCTTTCCGTCTTCTACAACCATCAATCGCATGGATTTCATAAAGTCACTCCAGATGGTTATTTCACGGCAAAAGGATCGTAAATTTGCTTCCTTTCCCCGGCCGGCTTTCAACCTGTATCTCTCCCCCGTGGCCGGCGATGATTTCGTGGGCTATCGCAAGGCCAAGACCCAGCCCCTTTTCCTTGGTGGTGAAGTCAGGATCGAACATATGGTCGATTTGCTCCCTGGTCAACCCTCGACCGTTATCTTCGATATGAACCGCCGCCCGCCCGCTTTTCAACTTCTCCAAGGAAACGGTAACCAGGCCCGAGTCCGAAACCGCCTCGAGCGCGTTTCTGGTGATGTTGAATATCGCCTGGCGCAGTTTATCGGCATCGGCCTGGACCATCACCGGGTCGGAGGCCAAGTTTGCAACCAGGTCAACCCCGCGTGAGCGTGCTTCCTCCTCTACCAGTATTACGAATTGACGAACAATTTCATTCAGGTCCTGGGATTCGAGGCGAAGCGACCCGGTGCGGGAAAACGAAAGGAAGCCTTCGACGATTTCGTTCAGCCGGCGGATTTCGTCCCGGATTACTTCGGTAAGTTCACGGACATCGCCGCGATTCAGTCTCTGGGCGGCCATGCTTATTGCATTCAGCGGGTTTCTGATTTCATGCGCGACGCCGGCGGCCAGTCCGCCGAGGGCGGAGAGCCGTTCGGCGCGGTCAAGCTGTAGCTGCATTTCTCTCAGCTTTGCAAGATGGCGGTTCTGGTTTCGGTAAAGCATCCACATGGAGAGAAAGGCCACGGCGATTAACAGTCCGGTCGATGCGAGGACGGTCCGCCGCATTCTCGTGATTAACATGGCCGCGCCGGAACTGTCCATCCCGACATGAATCGCGCCATAGCTTTCCGAATCCAGGAGAAGAGGCGCCGAAACCTGAAGCACTATTTTATCATCCAGCTGTATCCTCCGAGAAATGGAGGCGCCCGGGGTCGGAATCGACCAGGATTTCAAGCCGTTTTCAAAGATATCGTCATACGGTTGCCCTGTAAAACCTATTATTTCAGAGGCATTGTCGGTCACCGCCGCATAGAGGGCGCCGCTGGCCCCGGAGACTTCATCGAGCGCCCTGCGTGCCGAAACTTTTATGATCCGGTTGCGAAGCCCATGCATATCGAGGGAAAGAAGGACAGCACCGCCCTGCATCCTGCCGACGCAGACCGCCCCGGCTTCGGCCCCGGGCAGCCGGTGAAAAAGCGTTATCGAAAGTCGCTTATGGCCAAAGGCCACCGGACGTGCGAGGGCTTTGAGCTGCGGTGAAAGTTCTCCGGAGGAAAGCACCACCGTCCCGTTTGAATCCAGCATGGCGGCCACCTGCAGGGATTCATTTTCAGCGGTCCGCCGTAATAAGTCTTCGTC
>DSCZ01000009.1 GCA_011048855.1 Desulfobacteraceae bacterium
ACCATATCCTGGACCGTCACCAACCATGGGGCTTCCGATGCGGGGGCGGACGACTGGATCGACCAAATCTATTTGTCCATGGATGGCACCTACGATTGGAACGACACCTTTATCACGAGCAGGCAGCACGTCGGGGGGCTGGGTGCAGGGGAATCCTACACCGCGAGCGTCACGGTTAATTTACCCCATGCCCAGGGCGGTTACATCATTGTTTATACGGACGCCAATGGACAGCAGCCTGAAAGCGACAATGAGAACAACTCGGCTTCAGCCGCCATGGATGTGAGCTTTGCGCCTGGTGATCTCGCCATAATCGATACCGAATCCCCCTCAACGGCCGCAGCAGGTGAATGGGTGGATCTGCAGTTCACGGTCTCCAACCTGCAGGCGGGGACTTTTGCCGTGGGAGACTGGACGGATTCAGTTTATCTTTCCGACGATGATGTTCTCGATGACGGCGACACGAGATTGATGAATTTCTACCCCTCCGTTACCGAGCTCGGCGAGGGCGAAAGCTACACAAACTCCAGCAGCGTTCAGCTTCCGCACCGGACAGGGGCCTATCTTATTTTTGTGGTGGATGAATACGGCGCGCAGCCCGAAACCGATGAAACCAACAACACGCTCGCCGTGCCCCTTACCGTGAGCTATACCCCACCGGACCTGGTCGTGAGCGCCGCAACGGTGATTCCGACCTCCCTGACTCCCGACCAGAATGGCAACTACCCTGTCGAGGTCGCCTGGACGGTGCGAAACGACGGTGAAGGAACCGCCCATCCCTTCCAGTATTCCTACTGGACTGACTCGGTCTATCTGTCTATGGACGATGTTTTTGATCCGGACGACAGGCAGATCACCAACAGTTACCGGTACAGCTCCCTTGCCCCCGGGGAGACTTACGATTATTCCTGGAGCGGGACCATCAACAGGGCTTATTTAGGGAACTATATTCTGTTCGTGACGGATCGGCAGGATAACGTGGAGGAAAGCGACGAGACCAACAACACCCGGGCGGTATCGATTTCCATGCCCAGCCCGGACCTGGTGGTGACCTCGGCATCCGTGGAGCCGGATACCGCCGGTCATTCAACCAGAACCGTGAATGTCACCTACAGGGTCGAAAACCAGGGTGACATCGCCGCTATGCCTTCCTATTCCTACTGGTACGACGCGTTCTATCTCTCGGACGATGATCTCTGGGACGAAAATGACCTCTTTGCGAGTTACCGTTATGTCTCTTCTCCAGACATTCCGCTCGATGTCGGCGAACACTATGAAATCACCACCTCGGTGAACATCCCTTCGGAAGCGGCACCCGGAGCGAAATACCTGTTGGTGGTCGCCGACGGGTACTACAGCCGTGTAGCCGAGCTGGACAGAACCAACAACGTTTACGCAATCCCGTTGAACGTAGGGGCCGGGGATCTGTCCGTGGTGCCTGAATCCGTATCATGGCAGGTAACACCTGTAACCGTTGGAAACTGGAGCCACAGCACAGCCGGAACCGAACCTGCCTATGATTTCACCTTCACCGCAGGTGAGGAGGTGCGCGTTTCCTCCATTCAGACCAGACACAGCGGATCCCCCTCCCAGATTTCCATAAGCATTCTGGATTCTGACGGGGCGTTGATTGGAAGTTGGGCCGGCACCAGCGGTTCTTCAAACGCATGGGTTGTTGAAATGGACATGGTCCTTCAACCCGGCGACTACCGGGTGAGTGCGTCCGCCCCTTCCTCCTGGTACAGGTCGGCGGTGACAGGGGAGGGGATCGCCCAGGTCACCTATACGCCTACGCGCACGAACGTTGCGGTGATGGGGAGCGAAATCACTGTAAACTGGACCACTGAGAACACCGGGGATTTAAGCTACGAAAACTATATCTACGAGGCGGTCTACCTCTCCCTGGACGCCGTTTGGAATCCGTCTGAAGATGTGTCAGTCGGAAGCTTCTACTTTTCTTACAGCGAGTCGAACCCATTTTCCCCCGGCGCCACCGGTGTTCGGAACGGTACGATAAGAATACCCGCAGGAGCAGCCCTGGGAGACATGTATCTGCTCGTGGTGACCGATTCCTACAGACAGTTTCTCGAGACGGATGAAACGAACAACGTGCAGGCCATACCCATCAGCGTCGTCGCCCCGGACCTGGTTGTGACCGAGGCCACTGCACCGCCCTCCGCCGCCTGGAGCGAGCCCATCCCGGTTTCCTGGACCGTCACGAACCAGGGGCAATACCCCGCCTATGTCAACTACTGGTACGACTACCTCTTCCTGTCGGTTGACGATGTCTACGACGGGAGTGATGCACAGATCGACTATTTTGATGTTCGAGACCAACTCCCGCTGGCGCCGGGCGAGTCCTACACCTTTTCGACCACGGTTAAAGTGAATCCCTCATCAGAGGGACCCCATCATCTTATTTTCTACGCAGATCGGTACGATTACCAGGGTGAAACCGATACCGGAAACAATTATCTCGCACGCGGGATCACCATCCTCCAGGCGCCCGATCTGGTGGTGACTGATTTCGACGCTCCGGACGCGGGCTCTTCGGGGGGCATTGTGGAGGTTTCCTGGACCGTCTTGAACCAGGGGGACGGCCCCGCCGCGGCCATCTGGCCCGACCAGATACTCCTTTCCAGGGACAAGGGCTGGGATTACAACGATACAGGTGTTTTCCGGCAGGACCACCTGGGCTTCCTGCTGTCTGAGGGCCAGAGTGCACTTTTGTTTTATGGAAGTTACGGAAGAGTGGAAACATCCCTCAACCTGGACCAGAGTTCCTCCGGACCCGGGGTCACGTTGGAGGCCTGGGTTTTACCCGTGTCTTCCGCCGGTAGTACCTACCGCCACGTAATCAGCACCTCTTCGACCTCCGCCGGGAAGGAATGGTCCATTGTGCAGAGGGGCGACACATGGCACCTGGCGAACGGGATCGAGATCGTCGACACGGGTCTGAGTGTGGATGTAGGCGCGTGGCAGCATGTGGCTGCGGTTTTCGAACCGGGGGTGGGAATCACTTTCTACAAGAACGGCACGGAGACTTTCACCACTTCCGAAATCGGTTATTCCTTGAATGACAGGAATGTCATGATCGGGTCCAACCCTGCCTACACCTACTACTCTTTTGTCGGTTACATGGACGAGGTGCGGGTGTGGAACGGGGTGAGATCTCAGGTGCAGATCGAGGAAGCCGGTGACCTGAACCTCGAAGGGACCGAGGCGGGCCTCGCCGGTTACTGGAAATTCGACGACGGCGGCGGGCTCACGGCCGCTGATTCCGCTTCCGGCGATTATCCGGGGACGCTCGTGGGGGGCTATTCCTCGAAAAATCCGGAATCCGCGCCGGCATGGGTTTCTTCGCCGGGCCCCGACAGCTATTCGGTCACCCGCATGATCAGGCTGCCATCCAACATCTCTCTGCCCAACCCGGAAACCGGCACCAACGAGTACCACCTTCTGGTGTACACCGATTATCAGTATTACGGTGGCCAGGGCTCCCAGCGAGAGTCGAACGAAACCAACAACTATCCATCATCCGCCAATGACTATGTTGGTTCGTGCCCCATCACGATCGAGAACGCCGATCTGAAAATTCTGACCGCACCCACGGTGCCGCCCACCGCCTCGGCGGGTCAGAGAATCGAGGTTTCGTGGGAGGTCACCAACGATCACATCGGCACGGCCAATGCTTCCTACTGGTATGATTACATTTATCTTTCCGACGACAACGTATTCGACACGGGCGACCGGTCCCTTGGCTATTCCTATATTGATAACAGCGCAGGCCTCGCCGGGGGCGCCTCATACACCAGGACTCTGAACATCACGATTCCCACAGATGCAGTGGGCGTGAAGTATCTCATTTTCTACGTTGACAGGTGGAACAGTCAGGCCGAGGTCGACGTCACCAACAACACCTATGCTGTTGCCGTCACCCTCAACGCCCCGGATCTCGAGGTCACCTCGGTGAACGCCCCGGACTCCGCGGTTCTGGGGGAGAGCATCCCTGTCTCCTGGACCGTTACCAACACCGGGGAGCATGCCACCACGACCTACTGGTATGATCGGGTTTATGTGTCTTCGGACCAGAGTCTTGGCGAGGATGACACGCTGATCGGTGAATTCTACGCCGGACCCTCCACCTCCCAGCCGCTCGGCCCCGGGGAGAGCTACACACTCACAAAGGACATCTTTCTACCCGAGACCGTGACCGGATCCGTATACATCATCATTTTCACGGACGGCTCCGGACGTCAGGGGGAAACAGACGAGACCAATAACACAAGCTATCGGGCGATCACGCTCGATGCACCTGACCTTACCATTTACGAAGGGGACGTTACGGCTCCCGGGAGCTTGGTGCTGGGAGAGGTGGTGCCGGTTTCGTGGACCGTGACCAACCGGGGAAGTGTCGCGGCTGCAGCGGACTGGTACGACCGCGTCTATTTTTCAATGGACACTGTCCTTGACCCTTCGGACTTGCTGCTGGGGTCCTTCTCCGCGGCGACCTACACACCGCTCGGTGCAGGTGAGAGCTATACACGGACAGTGGATGTCAAGGTTCCTTCCGTGTGGGCGTCTCAGGCAGGGTACCTGATTGTGAAGGCCGATGGGACAAATCTCCAGGGGGAAACCGACGAGACCAACAACACACGCGCCACGTCCGTGGTCGTCACCGCTCCGGACCTTGCCGCCGGCCGCATCACGGCCCCATCGTCCGCAGTATCGTCCCAGTTGATAGATGTCTCCTGGAGGGTTGACAACGTCGGCAATTCTCCTGCCCTGAGCGCCTGGAGAGACGCCATATACCTGTCTTCGGATCAGGTTCTCAGCGACGATGACACCAGGCTTCAGGTGTTTTCCGCAGCCGACCGCGTGCCCCTGGAACCCGGTTCCTTTTACACGACCATAACCTCTCTTCGGCTGCCTGCGATATCGGCCGGCACCTACTACCTTATTATTAAGGTTGACGAATACGACGAGCAGGGGGAGAGCGATGAGGCGAACAACACCGCTGTAAGCGGTCCTCTGGCGGCGAAGGTGCCGGACCTGACGGTGACCGGGGTTTCGGCCCCGGAGGCTTCGTCCCCGAATGCCACGGTAACCCTTTCCTGGACGGTGAAGAACCTGAGCACGGATGTTCCCGCACCGGGTGTGTGGTACGATTACGTTTATCTGTCAGCGGACAGTTCGCTGAATGAAAGCAACGATATTTTTGTGACATCCGTGTTGAGAGATTCAAACACGGCCCTTGGTCCGGGGACCTCCTACACGGTGACGCGAGATGTAACTCTCCCGAAAGTCGCCCAGGGTACCTGGTACGTGCTGGTCAAGACCGATGGTACAAACAGCCAGGGAGAAAGCGACGAGACCAACAATGTGGGGGTTTCGGCGGCGGTTACCATAGAAATCCCAGATCTCACGGTCACATCGATCCATGCGCCGGACCAGGCGGCGGTGCAGCAGACCATCCCCTTGACATGGCAGGTGACAAATATCGGTCCGGGTTCTGCAAGCGGCACCTGGCGGGATTACGTATACCTTTCCACCAACTCAACCTGGGAAAACGACGACCTGCTGATTGCGACCTTCGACATGGTCGGCGTTTCTCCCCTGGCCGCCGGAGCTTCTTACACCGTGACGAAGAATGTTACGCTTCCCAAGGGCGCCGACGCTTACAGCTATTTGATCGTTTATACCGATGGTGGGGATGCACAGGGGGAGGCCGACGAGACGAACAATGCAAGCACCGGTGCGGGAATTGCGATCCAGGAGCCTCCGGATCTTGAGATCCCGGCCGTGTCGGCGCCTTCGACCGCCGCTGTCGGGCAGTTGATCGACATTGCCTGGACTGTCACCAACACCGGTGCGAGCACGGCTTACGCCGACTGGTACGACCGTGTTTATTTGAACGACTCCGACACCCTGGATGGTAGCGAGACCCTGCTGGTGAACGAGCGGATTTCCGCGCAGACCCCCCTTGCCCCGGATTCAAGCTATTCCGGAAGCAGGCAGGTGAGGCTGCCTTCCGAAGGAACCGGGACCAGGTATCTCATTTTCGTTGCAAACGCCGATGGGGCTCAGGGGGAAACGGATTTTTCCAATAATACCGTTGTGCGGGCTCTCGAAATCAGCGACCCTGATCTGACCATAACATCAACGACTTTTCCCGCCGCCGCGAACTGGGGTGAACGTGTTACCGTCTCCTGGACCGTGACCAACGAGGGCTCCGGGGCTGCAGCCGCCACGTGGTACGATCGGCTGTACCTCTCCGCGGATCCAACTCTCGACATCGATGACACGCTGGTGATCTCGCTCAATCAGGGTGCGCAATCGCCCCTCGCCCCCGGCGCCTCCTATATCGTAACCCGGGAAGTGACTCTGCCCCCGGCGCTTACCGGTGCCGGCTATTTTATTGTCGTGACCGATGCAACAGGCGCCCAGAGCGAGTCCGATGAGTCCAACAACCAGGTGGCGGTGCAGTTTGATTTCAACGCCGCGGACCTCGAGATCACCGACGTTACATTACCCGCATCGGCCGCGTGGGGGGAGCGGATCGCCCTCGACTGGACGGTTGCCAACACGGGAACCGGAACGGCTGTTGCGGCCTGGTGGGATATGGTCTTTTTAAGCACGGACGCGGTCTACGATTCAAACGATCTGCTGCTCACATCGGCTTACAGGACGGCGAACACTCCCCTCGCCCCGGGGGAATCCTACACCGTGAACAAGCCATCCACGGCGGTGACCGCGATTCCACAGTCGGTTGGAACCGGAACCTTCCACCT
>DSCZ01000459.1 GCA_011048855.1 Desulfobacteraceae bacterium
AGGTATTGCTGACGGGAGACAGCGACTCTGTCACCGTGGGCACACCGACAGTGGCGAACGCCAGCGTATCGGCTGTAATCACCCGCCAGGCTAAAAGTAAAAAAATTACCGTTTTCAAGTATAAACGCCGCAAGGGATACCGCCGAAAACGAGGCCACAGGCAACCTTTCACAGAGGTGCGGGTGCAGAGCATCTATGCCTGAGAGCACTTGTGAAGGCGGTGCTTGAACGCGGTTATACAGTACGGAGAGATATTTTACCATGGCTCATAAAAAAGCAGGCGGAAGTTCACGGAACGGCAGAGACAGCGCCGGACAAAGATACGGAGTGAAACGTTACTCTGGCCAGAAGGTACGTGCCGGCAACATTCTGGTTCGCCAGAAGGGCACGAAGGTCCATCCCGGCACAAATGTCGGACTCGGCAAGGATTACACAATCTTTGCACTTATGGACGGGATTGTCGCGTTCGAGCGTTTAGGAAAAGACCGTAAGAAGGTCAGCGTTCTGGCCGCGTGAAATTCTCCCGCCCCGCACCTCGCGAGTCGCTCAGATGAGCTTTGTCGATGAAGTGACCATTTCGGTACGTTCGGGAGACGGGGGAGGCGGTTGCGTCAGCTTCAGACGCGAAAGATTCATCCCCAGGGGTGGCCCGGACGGCGGAGACGGCGGAGACGGCGGCACCGTTTATATAGAAGCATCGGCAGGACTCCTGTCGCTGTCCGACTATCGCAGGAGAAGGCGTTTGCGCGCCGAAGACGGTCGGTCGGGGAAAGGCAGAGAACAGACCGGGAGAAGCGGGCGGGATCTGATTCTGACGGTTCCCCTTGGAACCGTTGTGACAGAAGTCCATACCGGAAAAATCGTCGCTGATCTCCTGCATGACCGAGCCAGGGTGTTGCTGCTGGCAGGCGGCAGAGGTGGAAAAGGCAACCGTCACTTCGCCGGCCCAAGAAACCGCACTCCACGTTTTGCACAGCCGGGTACTCCTGGTGAAGAAAAATCCTTCCGTCTTACACTCAAATCAATTGCCGATATCGGAATTGTGGGGTTACCCAACGCTGGAAAATCTTCACTCCTTGCACGCCTGACGACAGCCGCTCCCAAAATAGGCAACTATCCCTTCACCACCCTGGCTCCAAACCTGGGCATCATGGCATTCGAAGACGGTCGCCGGATCACCCTCGCAGATATTCCGGGATTGATAGAAGGCGCAGGTGAAGGCCGCGGTCTGGGCCGCCGTTTCCTCAGGCATATAGAGCGGACATCCCTTTTGATGCATGTGGTTGATTTCTCCGTTGCAAAGGTTGATAATGCCCTGAGGGATTTCGACATCCTGCGCTTGGAAATTGAGAGTTATGATCCTGCCCTCGCCGCGAAACCATTCGTCGTCGTTTTGAACAAGGTTGACCTTTTACCACCCGGCTCCGACGCGCTTCTGTTTTCTGCTTATGCAGCTTTTGCCGGAAGAGCGACCGCCATCGCCGCGGTTTCAGCGAAAACAGGCCAGGGAATCGAACAACTCGAAGAGATGCTCGTCGCTCATTTGCACAACGGGACAGGATATAGTCAGTGATAAAGTCTGATTTAAAACAAAACACTCCCCGGTTTCCTGTTTCGCCCTGGGCAAACCAAAAGATCGGTATCTTTGGAGGCACCTTTGATCCGATACATATCGGGCACCTTCGTAGTGTCGAAGAAACCGCGGACCGCCTTCATCTCGATCGGATATTCCTGATACCCTCCGCCCTGCCTCCACACAAGGCGCGTAGCGATATGACTTCATTTCCGGACAGGTTGAAAATGACCCGCCTGGCCGTAGAGGACAACACGCTTATCGAGGTTCTGGATATTGAAGGCAAACGCTCCGGCCCTTCCTATTCGGTGGATACCCTCGAAAATTTTCGAGGAAAAATGGGGGTGGAGGTAAATCTTTTTTTTCTGCTGGGCATGGACGCTTTTCTGGATATCGAATCCTGGCACCGGTACCGCCGCCTCTTCGAACTGGCTCGCTTCGTTGTCTTCAGCCGAACTGAAAACAGCGAAGAAAAATTCAAGGATCTGGTAGAACGGCTCCAAATAACCGTCGCAACGTCGGAGGGTAAATCCGGAGGCCCTGGCTGCCGAACCGTGACCCGGATCCAGACAACCTTGATAGACATCTCCAGCACTCAAATCAGGCGATTCGTGAATCAGGGGGAATCCATAAGATACCTTGTCCCCGAGTCGATCAGACATTATATATTAAAGAGAGGACTGTATTTAAATGAATCCGGTGCTTGAAAAAGCGCGTCTCTGCCTTAAGTTCATAGAAGAGCGGAAAGCGGTAAACCCCGTACTTTTCCGGGTTGCTGAGCTGACTTCCATAACCGATTACTTTCTGGTGGCCGGCGGAAGGTCCACGCGCCAGGTTCAGGCGATATCCCGCCATCTTCAACGGCGCCTCAAGGAACAGGGGAAAAGGCCATTCGGAGTCGAAGGAGAAACCGACGGAAACTGGATTTTACTGGATTATGGAGATGTCGTAATACATGTGTTTTACGAACCGTTCAGAGAATTTTACGACCTCGAGGGTTTGTGGGCGGACGCCCCCCGGGTTCCATCTGAAGCCGAAGACGGCAATAATACGATCCGCGATTAGAAATCTGGCATTTTATGTATTTTTCGCCTCATCGGTTATTTTGGGTATATCCCCTGCAGCCAAGGCGCTTTCAATTGAAGATGAAAAACTCCTCGGGAAGGAATTTATTGTAAGAATAACTGGTTCTTTCCAGTTTCTTGAAAATGATACAGCCCTCCATTATCTACGCGAACTGGGCGACTATCTGGCAACTGCCGTAGAAAACAAACCTTTCGATCTTAATTTTTACATTCTGCAAAATTCCGACTTGAACGCATTCGCAGCCCCGGGTGGCCATATATTCCTCCACACGGGCCTGATCCTTTCCCTTGAAACAGCGGATGAATTGGCAGCGGTTCTCACCCACGAAATTGCACACGTCACTGCACGTCATCTATCCCAGCGCATTGCCCAGCAGCAAAAACTGACTCTGGCCACCGCTACGGGCCTGATCGCCGGAATTCTTTTAGGGGGGGAGGCGGCGGAAGCGCTTATAACCGGCTCGGTGGCGGCCTCGGCCCAGGCACAGCTTCATTACAGTCGAAACGATGAACGCCAGGCGGACCAAATGGGATTCGATTATATGGAAAAAATCGGCTTCCACCCGGAAGCCATGCTCGGAGTACTCGACAAAATCACACGCTCGCGGTGGGAAAGCGGTTCGCAGAAAGCACCCACCTATCTCCGGACACACCCAGGCGGTCCCGAACGCATGTCCAACCTCGATGTTCTGATGACCCGTCGATCGGAACCGGTCACCAGTGCCCAGGCGGAGAAATTCAGAAAATTTTTCCCTGCTTTTCAAACGACCGTGGCCGCAGCGTCCCTCCCACCCTCGACCGCGGAAAAAACCTTCCGGGACCGTCTTTCCCGGGCGGAGGGTTCGGAAGAGAAATGCCTCGCTCACCTGGGGCTGGGCATGGCATTGAATTCGAGGGCTAAATACAATGAGGCCACAGCACATCTCGAATCGGCCCTTTCAATAGATCCGCAAATGCTCCCTGCCTTGCTGGAGCTTGGAAATACTTACAGAATGGCCGGCCACCCCCGGAAGGCGGTTTCAATCATGGAACAGGCGATGAAAAAAGATGGGAGCAACCGGGCGGCTCTGTACCTGGCCGGGCTCAGTTACCTGGAGATGGAGGAATATACTCAGGCGATTCGATATTTCGAACGACTTGCATCCATTGAAGCTCAAAAACATGATGTTTTCTACCAGCTTGGAATCGCATACGGACGGTTGAACCAACTTGCGCGCGCACATTACAATTTCGGGAAATATTTCGCCGCGCTTTTTCAGATTCAGGAAGCCGTTTTCCATTTCAAGAAAGCAGAAGAATTCGCTGAAGGCAATCCCTTGCTCCTGGAGCGTATTCGACGGGAAATGCACACTCAGGGACTTTAAAGCGGCATCGACGACTCGGACCGATCCACGTCAGGATTACGGATCAACCTTTCAACCAGGGCCCTGTCAGGCGGGGGGAATTCGAGGTCCATCAACTCGGAGGGTTTTACCCAGCGCAGTTCCTGTCCCTGAACCGGCCTGGGACTCCCTGAGACTTGCATGCAGTCGAAAAAATACAGGACCACACGCCTTTGAGGATACTCGTATGCCGAGGTCATCACCAGAGCCAAAGGCTTCACCAGGATGTCCAGTTCCTCCCGTATTTCCCTGACCAGGCATTCCCGGAGGGTTTCACCGGCTTCCTGTTTGCCTCCCGGAAACTCCCAAAACCCTTCCAGGTGTTTTCCCGGCGGCCGCCTGGCAATCAATATCATCGGGCCGTTCCTGATGATTCCGGCGGTGACGTGTACCTGATCACAAAGGCCCCTGTCGTCAATCACCGCCAACTCCCTTGAGCCTGGTTCGCAGATAACCCTCGGCAGCCTCTTCGTTGTCCGGATACAGGGTCACCGCCTGCCTGTATGCATCAAGGGCTTCGGTGTATTTGCCCCGTTTTTCCTGCAACTTCGCCAGGTTGAGCAGCATTGCGATATCATCCGGCCGGAGCCGGACGATTTCCTCCATCTGCCGTGCAGCCCCTGCATCGTTGCCGGTGTTCAAATAGGCAACCACCAGGTACTCCCGGAGCCTGGCCCGCTCAGGCGCCTTCTGCACTGCATCTTCCATTATCGAAGCGATCCGCTCGAATTTTTCGCCGGCACTCAATTGATCAAAAATAAATCCATACACATCGTCATCCACCACATCAAGGGAAGCCAGGGCTTCTGCGGTTTTCAGAGCCGATTCGTCATCATTGAGCGAGCGGTGACCGTCGAACAAAAACTCAAGGAGATTTCTATCACCGGGGCTGTCTTTAATCAACTCCTCACCCAGGTTGACCGCGGCCCTCGTCTCTCCGGCCTGGGTGTAGGCCGCCATCAGATTTCTTTTCAACTCCGTGGAATCGGGATGGGATTCCACCGCCGGCTCCAGTATCTCGATTATCCGGCGAAACTTTCCTTTGTCTCCAAGGTAGTCCACGATATAGCTGTATGGATACAACAGGTCCGGCTTAAGATCCAGAATGTGTTGGGCCGCTTTGAAAGCCTCATCTTTTTTTCCGCTTTTAAGATAACAGTCAAACAACATTTCATGTACCGGCAAATCCTCCGGATGCGTGTCTGCATACCGGGCGAGCCAGCCGGCGCTGTCGCGGTATTCCCCGAATTCGTAAAACAAAACTCCCAGATTATAAATGATCGTTTGATTTTTCGGATCGAGATTGTGGATCCGCCGGTAAAGATCCAGGAGATCCCTTTTCCGATCTCCGCGTTCCGCAATGCCGGCCATCAGCAGAAGCGCTTCCAGGTTATCCGGGGACCGCGCCAGGACTTCTTTAATATACTCTTCGGCTTTTTTCCCCTCCCCTCGATCGATCAACCTTCGGGCCAGAGTCAGCCTCCCCTCAACATCCCGGCTCTCCAGCGTGACGGCGTTTTCCAGGTGGAACTCGGCTCTGTCTGAATTTCCCAGCCTGTCGTAAAGAAAAGCGAGGTTGTAGTGAAGATTGGCATCCTTCTGGTCGAGTCTCACAGCCTCGGCATACTTTTCCACGGCCTTTGAATACTCCTCAATTTCCGTGTACAGGTAACCAAGATGCTTATACAGGTCCGGACGTTCACCTTCATCCGACAAATCGAGAGCAGCCTCGAAATATTCCGCCGCCTCCCGCTTCTCGCCGGCCTCCTCCAACACCTCACCTAGACTCAACTTCCACTTAGGATTCCGCGGTTCGCGCTCGACCAATATTCTCAACACGGACTGCACTCCCCGTAAGTCCTGGAGCCCCCTGTAGACCTCCAGCAGTTCCGCATAGAGTGCTGTATCGGGGGTGTCCGCGGCCATTTTTTTAAGCAGGTCAAGCGTCTTGCGCCATCGAGACGTCTGCTTGTACTCATTGAGAAGACGTCGCTCTATCCGCCGATCTCCAGAGGTGAATTGAACAGCCCTTTCGAGGAAATCAACCCTCATTTCGTCGTTTATGAGTCGATTGGCCCGTTCAAGCCAGTCTTCGACAGAAGGTTCCACTTTCCAGGTGACATCCCCGATCGAACGATCCCTGTACCGGACGGAAACATTGAAACGGTAACGCACGAATGCCTCCCTGCCGGGCAGCAGATCCACCAACTGCATTTCCTGGTGCCGCAAAGAATCTACATCAACTCCTTCGGCTTCCAGCCGGATTCCGTAGTCAAAAGGAACACTCGCCCCCACTTCGACGATCCTAATGGTGTCGAACGGGTTGAGCAGCAGGGTTTCGCCGCGAAGTATCTTGCTGCGTTCCCCGTTTATCTCCATCAACATGAAGGATAAACGTACAGACTCTCCCTGAATCATGCGCCACCCCCACCAGGCCGCGGCGGCGCATGACGCAATCACCAACAGCAATACGATCCGTCGAAAAAGAACAACGATAAAACTTGGTTTTTTTTTGCGCAATGTGGGCATCGTCAGATACAGGGGGCGGGGTCAAAACCCCGCCCCATTTCATTCCGCTTCAGGGCGCCCGTCGTCCAGGAGCGCCGGCGATCGCGATCGCGGAACCCGCCCGATGCTAGGAAAACAGCCGCCGGAGAAGCCCTGATTCACCTCTGGCCGGCCTTTGAACCCGACCCTCCCAGAGCAACAGTAT
>DSCZ01000552.1 GCA_011048855.1 Desulfobacteraceae bacterium
CCTCAAGGGGCTTGTGAACGACGTCTACCGGCATCCCCTCATCCACGTGCACATGGATGCGGAGATAACGGATGCCGCCGGATATGTAGGGAATTTCGTGACCGGTGTCCGTTCCGAAAGGGGTTTCTCCAAAATCAAACACGGAGCTGCGGTCATCGCCGTGGGTGCCGATGAATATAAACCCGAAGAATATCTTTACCCGGACGACGACCGGGTGATGACCCAGCTGGAGCTTGAAGGCCGGGTGGCGGAGGCGGACGAGGGTCTGCTGAGCGCCGGCAGCCTGGTCATGATCCAATGCGTCGGGTGCAGAAACGAGGAGAGGAATTATTGCTCCAGGATCTGTTGCAACCAGGCAGTCAAAAACGCGTTGAAGCTCAAGGAATTGAACCCCGGCATGGACATATACATTTTTTTCCGGGACATGAGAACCTATGGATTCAGAGAGGATTATTACCGTGAAGCCTCGAACAGGGATGTAAGGTTCGTCCGCTTCGAGGCGGGCGGGGAACCCTCCGTGGAGGCGGTCGAGGAGGAAGGGCGGCCGGTTTTGAGGGTCTCGGCCGTGGATCCGATTCTGGGGGAAACCCTTGCGGTGGACGCCGATTATCTTGTTTTGTCCGCAGCGGTGGTGCCACACCCGGAGAACAAGAGGATAGCGCAGTTGTTCAAGGTTCCCCTCGGTGACGACAAGTTTTTCAAGGAAGCGCATGTGAAGCTGCGGCCTGTGGATTTTGCCGCGGAAGGAATTTATCTTTGCGGTACGGCTCATTATCCGAAGCACATTCTCGAGACGGTCAACCAGGCTGTCGGGGCCGCCGGCAGGGCATTGACACTGTTATCGCATGATGTCGTCACGGTGTCCGGCTCGGTCTGCGAGGTGGATTACGAAAAATGCGTCTCGTGCGGGGCGTGCATCGCGGCCTGCAAGTACAACGCGATTTCCTTCGGTGATACCCCTGAAGGGAAAAAGGCTGTTGTGAACCAGGTGATCTGCAAGGGAGACGGTCTGTGCAATGCGAAATGCCCCGTGGGGGCGATTTCGCTCAAGCATTTCACCGACCAGGAGATTTTGAGCCAGATAGATGCGGCGGCGTGAAATGTTTCGATGTTACTGTGTGTGGCTTTTTTTAAGGGAGATTTGTCTGAACCATGTTCATTCCAGGATGTGGCTTTTATCGGCGTCGGTATCGGCGTCGGTATCGGGGTCGAAAGTGCACCGGAATCAAAAATCGACCCCGATACTGATAGCGACTCCGACCCCGATTGAGGGTCCAAGGCGGTGTGGGAGCGCTTTTCAAGCGCGATAATTGATGCACCGCACGGGAACAGGATCGCGGTTCCGACCAGTTCCCACGAATATGCAAAGGAGGTGATCCAGCGTGGGTGCAAATCCCAAGTTCAGGCCGAAAATTCTTGGCTTTATATGCCACTGGTGAGGCTACGGCGCGGCGGACATGGCTGGAGTTTCCAGGCTGCAATATACGAGTGAAGCAAGGTTTATCCGTGTTATGTGTTCCGGCAGGGTCGATCCGGAGTTCGTGCTGAGGGCTTTTTTAAACGGAACCGACGGTGTGCTGGTCGGAGGCTGCCGCCTCGGAGAATGCAACTACATCACCCACGGTAACTATCATGCGCTTGATATGGTTCTTCTTTTTAAACGCGTGATGGAACAGGCCGGTATCAATGCTCAACGTCTTACAATAAAATTCATGTCTTCCGGCGAAGGAAATATTCTGGCAGAAACTGTAAACAACTTTGTCGATAAAATTACGAAACTTGGACCTATCGGATCAAGTGAAAATCTGGATAAGGATTTATTAAAATTAAAATTTAAATCGATAGAAACATTATTGCCATATTTGAAGTTAGTTCAAAGTGAAAGGTTATCGGTAAAACTTAAAACCGAAGCAGAGCATCTCGATTATTTCAGTAGTGAAGAGATGAAAAGATTGATCGATGAATCGGTGATCGAAAAATTAAAATTGAGCCAAATCATCGGCCTGTTGCAGCAGAGCCCCCGGTCCACCGGAGAAATAGCCGGGATACTGGGCTTGAACCCCTCCGAAGTTTCGAGGCACCTCAACAGCTCATCCAGGCAGGGTTTGGTCAGATACGACGAAAGCATGAAACGCTTCGCAGCGGCGTAGCGGCCGAAGAAGGTCAGGAAAGGTTATGGAAAACGACAGAATCGATCGGATCATCGAAAAGCACGGCGGTGAACCCAGTTCGCTGATCCAGGTGATGCTCGACATTCAGAGTGAGAATCACTGGCTGCCGAAAGAGGCGCTTGAAAGGATAAGCGGAAAGCTGCAGGTTCCAATGACCCGGATACACCACATCGCCACCTTTTACAAGGCGTTCAGCCTGGTTCCCAAGGGCCGTCACCGGATACATATATGCATGGGCACCGCGTGCCATGTGCGTGGAGCACCCCGAGTGCTGGACGCGGTGCAGAATTTGATCGACATCAGGCCGGGGGAGACCGATCTTGACCTGAAATTCAGCCTTGAGACGGTGAATTGCCTCGGTTGCTGTGCACTCGGCCCGGTTATGGAGATCGACGGTGAGACGCACGGCAAGATGACTTCGGCCGACGTTTCGGGTATTTTAAAAAACTATGAGTAAGGTAATGCTATGTCACCGATAAGTTCCCCGGCTGAACTGGAGAAATTCAGAAGCGAAATTCTTTCGAAACGAGATCCGAACGGAACCTGCATCACGGTTTGTTCCGGCTCTGCGTGTCATGCTTCCGGAAGCAAAGCGGTCGCCGTCAGGCTCGAGGAGGAGATCGAAAAGCAGGGTCTGAGGGCCGACGTGGAGATCCGCAGGACAGGATGCCACGGATTTTGCGAGAGAGGCCCCATCATTGTCATCCACCCGGAGAAGATATGCTACCTTCAGATCACTCCCGACGACATCCCTGAAATCCTTTCCCGGACGGTAAAGAAGGGTGAGGTGATAGAGCGACTTCTTTACACCGACCCCGCCACCGGCGAAAAAAAGGTTCATGAATCCGAAATCCCTTTTTATAAGCACCAGGAACGCCTGGTTTTCGGCTCGAATGGAAACATCGACCCGAAAAGCCTCGACGATTACCTGGCAATAGGCGGCTATGCGGCACTGGCGAAGGTCCTCTCGGGGATGACTCCCGAGATGGTCATCGAGGAGGTCAAGAAGTCCAACCTTCGAGGCAGAGGGGGGGGCGGCTTTCCGGCCGGAAGAAAATGGGAAGGTTCGCGTAATGCGGCAGGGGATGTTAAATACGTGATCGTCAATGCCGATGAGGGAGACCCCGGGGCATACATGGATCGTAGCCTGCTCGAGGGAAATCCCCATTCGGTGCTCGAGGGCCTGACGATCGGCGCCTACGCGGTAGGCTCCGTCGAAGGCTACATCTACGTCAGACAGGAATACCCCCTGGCCGTGGAGAACGTGACCGCCGCGATCAGGCAGTCTGAGGAGTATGGTTTTCTCGGGGAAAATATACTCGGATCCGGCTTCGATTTCAGGGTTAAGGTGCATCAGGGGGCCGGGGCGTTTGTGTGCGGGGAATCGACGGCTCTCATGACTGCGCTCGAAGGCAGGGCAGGGGAGCCGAGGCCGAAATACATCCGGTCGAACGTCAAAGGGCTGTGGAACAGGCCAAGTGTTTTAAACAACGTCGAGACATGGGCGAATGTCCCGCTTATCATCAACAAAGGCGCCGAATGGTTCACCCGGTTCGGGACCGACGGAAGCAAGGGCACCAAGATTTTTTCGCTCGTCGGTAAGATTAACAACACCGGCCTGGTGGAAGTGCCTATGGGTATGACCCTGAGGGATATCATCTATAAAATAGGCGGGGGGATTCCGGGTGGTAAGAAGTTCAAGGCGGTTCAAACCGGGGGGCCTTCCGGGGGATGTCTCCCTGAGGAACTGCTGGACCTGGAGGTGGGTTTCGACGAACTGACCGGTGCAGGTTCGATGATGGGCTCGGGCGGGATGATCGTGATGGACGAGGACACCTGCATGGTTGATGTGGCCAGGTATTTCCTTGATTTTTTGAGCGATGAATCCTGTGGGAAGTGCGTCCCGTGCCGGGAAGGCATTCGGCAGATGCTGAAGACGCTTGCCAACATAACGAAAGGCAAAGGAAAAGAAGGCGACATCGAACTTCTCGAGGAACTGGCGGAGGTGGTGAGCGAGGCATCCCTCTGTGCACTGGGGAAAAGCGCCCCGAATCCCTTTTTGAGCACTCTGAGGTACTTCAGGGAGGAATATGAGGCGCACATAAACGAGAAGAGGTGTCCGGCGCTTTCGTGCAAGGATCTGATTTCATACTACATCGATCCGGCAAAGTGCCGGGCCTGCATGATATGCCTTAGGAAATGTCCGTCGGAGGCGATTTCAGGAGGCAAAAACAGGATCCACCTTATAGATCAGGAAAAATGCACGAAATGCGGGACCTGTTTTGACGTGTGTCCTGCGAGGTTCGGTGCGGTGAGGAAGATTTCCGGCGAGCCGGTTCCGCCTGCCGTGTCTGAAGAAGAAAGAACCATTGTCAGGAAGAGCAAAAAAAATGGGTGAAATTCGATTGCAGATTGACGGGAAAGACGTCCAGGCCGCCGAAGGGATGACGGTTCTTGAAGCCGCCGCGGCCGCCGGGATTTTCATACCGACCTTGTGCCACCACGAGAAGCTCGAGCCGTACGGTGGATGCCGGATATGCACGGTTGAGGTTGAGGCCCGGGGGCGCACCAATCTGGTGGCTGCGTGCCTTTACCCGGTTGAGCATGACCTGGTGGTGAGGACCAGGTCCGCCAGGATAGATAAAATAAGAAAAATGATCCTGGAGCTGCTGCTGGCCCACGCCCCCGAATCTCCGCAGCTGCGTGCGCTGGCAGAAGAGTACCACGCCGACGAAAACCGCTTCGATAAAGAATCTTCATTTTGCATCCATTGCGGTCTTTGTGTAAGATACTGCGCCGAGGTCAAACAAAAGAACGCGATCGGATTTGTCGACAGGGGAGCCAGGCGCGAGATATGTTTCAATCCTGAGACGGCGCTCGCCGAGTGCTGGAAATGCAAGGAGTGCTTCCCTCTCTGTCCTACCTCGGCATTGCAGGCCGCCTACGTACTGACGCTGGCCCTTGCATCCCCGTTCGCTCGTACCCATCCGGAAATGCCGGAGACAGTAGATTCTTGAGCGAAAAGAAATTAAAAACAGCTGCGGTCGTGACACTCGGCTGCCCGATGAACCAGGTGGACTCCGAAAGTATCATGAGTGGGCTGGTGTCCAGGGGGTTTGAACTGGTTCCCGAGACGGACGCCAGGGTCATCGTGGTTAACACCTGTGGATTTCTGGAGGATGCCTGCCGGGAATCTATAGATACGATCCTGGAGCTGGCGGAGCTGAAAGCTTCCGGAAATCTTGAGCGGCTTGTTGTAGCCGGGTGTCTTGCGCAGAGATACCCGGACGATCTCGGGCGGGAACTTCCGGAGGCCGATGCGATTGTCGGACTCGATGAGCGCGGCGGCATCGCCGGGCTGTGTGAATCGCTGCTCGGCTTTTCAGACCCCGGCCCGGATGTTTTTTCCCGGGTGGTTTCAGGACCCGCTCACAGCGCCTACCTGAAAATCGCGGAGGGTTGCGACAACCGGTGCACCTACTGCACCATCCCCTCGATACGCGGGCCTTATCGAAGCCGTCCTGTTGAAGAGATCCTGGAAGATGCCGGCAGCCTGGTGGAATTGGGTGCGAGGGAGCTGATCCTGATTGCGCAGGATACCACCTGCTACGGCAAAGACGGCGGCCCGCCGCTCGAGGAGCTGCTCGACCGCCTGCAGGTGTTCGAAGGTCTGGAATGGGTGCGTATCATGTATACGCACCCGGATCATTTCACCGATTTCCTGGTCGAGGCGGTTTCCGGTAACCCGAAAGTCATTCCGTACCTGGACATCCCGGTCCAGCATTTCTCCGGTCGGGTGCTCCGGCGGATGGGAAGAAAAGGAGGCCCCGACCGGCTGCACCGGTTGCTTGAAAATCTCAGGGAAAAAATCCCGGGGCTTGTGTTGCGTACCTCCCTTATCGTCGGATTTCCCGGAGAAACGGAGCGGGATTTCGAAGAATTGATGGACTTTGTTGAAGACGTGCGCTTCGAGAGGCTCGGCGCGTTCAAATTTTCGCCTGAAGAGGGGACGCCGGCCGCCCGGCTCCCGGGAGCCGTGCCGGCCGAAGTTGCCTCCGCCCGCTACGATCGGCTGATGGAGGTGCAGTCCGGTATCATCCGGGCGTTTCACGATTCGTTGATAGGCCGGGAATTTAGGATGATCATCGATGAGATCGACGAAGCATCTCATGCGGTCAGGGGCCGGACCTACATGGATGCTCCGGATGTAGACTGCACTGTTTCAGTGTTTGTGGACACTCCACCAGTGGAAGAGTTCATGAAAATCAAAATCGTTTCGGCTGGATTCTACGATCTCGTGGCGCAACCCCTGTAGGAGCGACGTCCCCGTCGCGATTTCCTTATTTTCGCTATCTGCGTCGGCGTCGCAATCGGCTGTTTTTCATGTAGTTCTTTTTTCCGCCGGCTGATGGCTAAAAGCTACATCCATCCGACGCAGTCATCTTTGACGTTTGAAATTGATTGACTGCGTGTGACAATTATCTGTATACTCCAACTTTAATACGCCGGGCTTTGCG
>DSCZ01000211.1 GCA_011048855.1 Desulfobacteraceae bacterium
AGGAAGGCAAGGGACCTTTAATGTTCAAAATCTACAGAACAAAGGTTATACCCGAAATTTTGAAGCGGTTTCTTGATGGTGAAATCACCGCCGTGCAGGCTGCCGAGACGATGGACAGGCGGGTGAGGGCGATGGAGTAACAAGGCATTTACGGTCAAGCGGTTCTTAAAACATGAGACATCGAACATCCCCGCTGCTCGAAAAAGAAAGCCGCCTGGCGTTGTGGATGCTTCTGCCGGCTTTCACCGTTGTCTTCCTGTTCATCGTCTTCCCGGCTCTGTGGAATATCTGGTTGAGCCTGAAACCGGTTTCCCTGGCAGACCTCCGGGGATCCGGGCTGTACAGGTTCGATTTCACCTTCGACAATTTCAGACTGGTTTTTTCGGATCCCGAGTTTGTCGGTACTGTCACCGTCACCCTGATCTATACCTTCGGAGGCGCTTTCCTCTCCATTCTTCTCGGGCTTGCGGCATCCCTTCTCGTAAACACCGAATTCAGGGGCAGGGGCATGATCCGCGGGCTTTTGATTTCTCCTTATATCGCCCCGGTCGTGGCCGTAACCTTTACATGGAGCTTCCTTCTCGATCCTCAGCTGGGCGTTTTGAACTGGCTTGCAGTCGACACAGGCCTCATTGAGAGCCCCATCGCATTCTTTTCCCAGCGATGGCTGGGTATCAAAGTTTTTGGAATGACTTTTCGCGTTCCCCTGGCGCTCCTTTCCGTCATTTTTTTTGAAGGCTGGCGTTATTTCCCGTTTGCGTTTCTCTTCATTCTCGCACGGCTCCAGAACATACCCGAAGAACTCTATCACGCTGCATCCGTAGACGGCGCCACGCCTTTGCAGAAATTCCGATACGTCACAGTTCCCCAGCTTTTACCCACACTGGGCATCCTTTTTCTTTTCAGGTCCATCTGGACCATAAACAAGTTTGATGACATTTTCCTTCTCACCGGGGGACAGGCCGGAACCAAGGTTCTGACAATAAAGGTTTACGAATATGCCTTCGGACGATCAAACATCGGGGCCGGATCCGCATCCGCGATGGTTCTCTTTGTCATTCTCCTGGCCTTCATCCTGGTCTATTTGAGATGGATTCTAAAGGAAAGGGACTAAAAATCGAAGGAGTCAACGATGATACACCGGGGACGCGAGAGATTTGAATTTCTGGCAATCAAGATCCTCAGGATCACCGGGATCGTTTTTTTCGTCGGCATTGCGGGGTTCCCCCTATACTGGATGGTTCTCTCCTCTTTCAGAGCCCTGGAGGAACTTCTTATGAATCCCGCCGCACTGGGGATCGATTTGGGTCGAATCACACTTGAAGCCTACAGGCAGGTGCTCTTCGACTACGGATTCCTCGAATACATCTCGAACAGTGCCTATGTTTCCGCCGCCACGGTCATCCTTTCAGTCACGCTGGCAACGATCGGGGGATACGCCGCCACCAGGCTCCGGTTTCGCGGCCGTGCGTTTATGTCCTACTCAATTCTGGTTATTTACATGTTTCCTGCAATTGTTCTTATTATTCCACTTTACGTTGCTTTTTCGTGGATGGGGCTCCGGGATTCGCTGCATGTACTGATCCTGGTCTATCTCGCTCAAACCCTTCCGGTGGCCCTTTACATGCTGCGCAGCTATTTCCGCAGCCTGCCCGTGGAAATTGAATATGCGGGGCTCACAGACGGCTGCACACGATTCGGGGTGATATGGCGGATCATCATTCCCCTTTCAGCCCCGGCTCTCGCCACGGTTGCACTTTACACCTTCATGATAGCGTGGAACGAATTCCTTTTTGCATTCATGTTCCTGGACTCACCTGAAAAATTCACACTTTCCCGCGGAATCGTTCAGCTTGCGGGAAGCGTGCACCTGTCCAAGCAACTGGTCATGGCCGCCTCGGTGCTGGTGACGTTTCCGATTGTCATCCTTTTTCTCGCTTTCGAGCGGCATCTCGTCCGGGGACTGACCGCAGGTGCTATGAAAGGCTGAAACATGGCATCTCTTTTCGTAGACAAGGTATCCAAGCGTTTCGGCGATTTTGATGCATTATCGGATGTAAGCATCCGTGTCGAAGAAGGCTCATTCTGCGTCCTTCTCGGCCCTTCCGGATGCGGAAAAAGCACGCTCCTCAACATCATCGCAGGCCTGATACCACAGGATGGCGGCCGGGTGCTGGTGGACGGTGAACCCGTGGATCATTTAAGCCCCAGGGAGCGGGATATGGCGATGGTCTTTCAAAGCTACGCCCTGTATCCCCACATGACGGTGGCTCAAAATCTCGGCTTCGGCCTTAAAATGCGGAAAATCCCTAAACCGGTGATCCAGGAAAAGATACAGGAGGCGGCGAACCTGCTCGGGATACAGGAGCTTCTGAACCGCAGGCCCCGGGAGCTTTCCGGCGGGCAGAGGCAGCGAGTCGCGATGGGAAGAGCGCTGGTGCGGCGCCCCAGGCTGTTTCTTTTCGACGAACCTCTCAGCAATCTCGACGCGCGACTCAGGGCCAATGTGCGCATGGAGTTGAAAAGGATCCACCGGCGGATCAAGGGCACCGTGATCTATGTCACCCATGACCAGGTGGAGGCGATGACTCTCGGGGATTCGGTCGCGGTCATGAATGCCGGAAAAATACACCAGATCGGCCCTCCCGGTCTTATCTATGAACGGCCGGTCGATAAATTCGTTGCTACCTTTATCGGGTTTCCGGAAATGAACTTTTTGAAAGGCAAAATTGTTCACAGGCAAGGAATCTGGTTTTTCCAGGGAAACGAATTTACGCTGAGTCTCGGGGAAGTCCCGGTAAATCATTCCGCGGTAGATTCGGAGGTGGGTTTACGACCGGAAGATATCCAAGTTCTTCCCCAAAGAGGCACCCCACTCCAAATAGAGGTGGAGCTCGTCAGCAACATCGGTTCGGAATCGGTCGTACACGCGCGTCTCGGGGAGGAAACAATCAACATCATTGCCCCGAAAGACATAACATTGAAACCGGGGGACAGGGGCTCGATCTCGGTCGCCCCGGAGCGAATCCACCTTTTCAGAAATGGTTTAAGGATTTGATGGACTCGTAACAAATTTAAAAACCCTCTAGCTTGTCACCCATAGCCATGTGCTTTCCTGGAAAGTCATTCGTAAACTCCCGAGACTTCAGTCTAATCCCCTGCGTGCCGCTTTCTTCAACTCTAAAAGCCGCCCTCACGTCGGAGCACGCCCAAAATATGTCGGCTCAGCCGTTGCGCGAGGCCCCTGGGCCGGCCTTTGATGCTCGCCTTTCCGGCAAGAATGCGGTCAGGCAGCGGAGAGGCGATGCTCTCCACCGTGAATGACACACGGTAGAGGGACTGGATCGGCACCAGGCGGTCATCATCGGTGCGTCGAACAGGAATCGCCCCTCCCAATGGGGCAGCGGGAAGCATACTGTCGAGCTCACGGAGCGCCACTGTTTCAATTTGATCGATCGAGGTTTTCACAGGCGGTCGTCCCCCTCGATTCGGGAAGAACAAGGCCCGCATCCCGGGTTCCAGTCTGCTCAGATCCGTTTCCGATACATAAGCCATCACCCTCCATCTGCTATCGTCAAACATCATGAAAAGGCTCTCATCGGCTCCTATCCACGCCCCTTCCATCATGCCCGGCTTCATCCATGTTATGCGGCCTTCGATGGGTGAACGAATAAGATTGCGCGCTATTTCGGCTTGTCTTGCACGAAGCCGCTCCAGAGTTGTGATCAATTCGGAATCCAGCACCAGCGCACGATCCAGCAGGGTTGCGTCAAAGGCACGGACGGAAACCTGCCAGCGCAAGCTGTCAATTCTCCGCTGCAAATCCGCCACTTCATAAGCCATGTCCGGGGTCTCCAGCCTGGCAAGCTTCTGTCCGGCCTTCACATTGATGCCAGGCTCAACGAAAACCTCAGCAACCCTGCAGTCCACCGGCGTATAAACCGTGGCATGGCTTATCGGCTGCAGTACAGCCGGTGCGGTAATGGTTCGATGCCAGGGATAAAAAAGTACCACCCCCCCAAGCAACAGGAGAAACAAAGTGCGAACAAGGTTCTTGTTCAATTGGATATCACTCCGTCTTTTGTAGGTGAAGGCCAATCCTTTGAGTAGCGGCTCTCCCCATGATTGCGCAAGAAGTAGGGCCATCAACATTAGGGCCATCACTTTGAAAAACAATGCATAAATGACACCGGCAATCAGGGCGATCAGCATCAGCCGGTAGAGCACACAAGCATAGGCGTATACCAGCATCCTGCGCCGGGCGTAATCGGACAAGGCTTCCGGCGGAGGGTCTCCCAGGCCGAACAGGAACTCGCCCGTCTTCCACTTCGCCAGAGCCAGGGATCTTTCCTGCAGGTTGGGTATCCGCCAGTAATCAGACAGCAGATAGTAACCATCGAAGCGAAGTAAAGGATTCAAATTAACAACAAGCGTCGTAATCCAACTGGCCGTTGCCAGTACGAATACAGCGTCGCGCATCGTGCCGTCGGGGAGCAGTCCCCAGGCGAGAAGAGCAAGGCAGGCAAGGGCAAGTTCAAAGATCATACCTGCGGCGCCGATTTTTAGACGCTCGCCGCGGGCCTGGAGTTTCCAGGCATGGGTGACATCGGTGAACATCACCGGCCAGAAAACCAAAATAGCCACGCCTATGCTGCTTACGTGACAGCCAGCTCGCTTAGCCGAGTAAGCATGGGCCAGCTCGTGCATTATCTTCACAATGATAATGGCAATCGCATACCACAGAAGCCCTTCCAGAGACAAAAAATCCAGTGCCGTGGCTATGAACCGATCCGCCTGCCGGATGGCCAGAAAAACACCCAGAAGCCCGCCCAGAAGAACCAGTCGGCGGGTAAATGGATGAAAAGCCCATGAGACGAGAGACAGGGTCCGTTCCAGAAAACGGTCGGGGCGAAAAAGCGGCAGGCGAATGAAAAGATATTGACGGGTGAATCTTTTGAAACGTCCTTTTTCAAGCAAGGCGGCCCGTTCACCCAGCTTCTTCCGGGCTGCATCTCCGACTGCCTGGACAAGATTGTGATGATCGAGAAACCGCAGGAAAGCTTCAACGTCCTGAACCGATACAACCTGCCCTGTGCGGGCGGCCGCTTCGCGGGCGATAGCCGTCGTTGTACCTCGATCCATCAAGCTCAGCAGTTCGACTTCCACCCAGCTTAAACGAAAAAAGCGGTCGCACAGCGGATCATGAAGCACCCATGCAGCGGAACCATCCATTTCGGCCTCAGCCGGAAACAAGCGCAGATCCTCTCGCAGGACTGGCGGGGGAGCAGCACCCGGCTGCTGCCGACCCGGTCCTTTCGGGGATGTCACGGCAATGGCCATTTTTATATACCGAATGCCTGGCGCAGGGTGGTCAACGGCCGCCTGAAAAGATAGTACCCCAAGCTGACACTGTCGCCGTAAATCTTGGCAGTGCCCCTTAATCCGATACGAGGCACCAGCACATTGGAATCAAATGCAGCTTCGGCCCGATAACCGAAATTTCCGTCTTCGGCGAGGGCGGCTTGATGAGCTACCCGTTTGAGGCGTGCCGGAAGAGGATTTTCCGGGTCTATATTCAAAAACAGGCGCACCTCTGCCTCGTCGGCCAAGTTGATACTGTCAGAAGGGGGTATCCAGATTTCCAGGGATGCCGCCGACGGATCGGCCAGCGTCATAATCCGTTCACCAAGGCGAACCGGCCGCCCTCTCAGAGATGCCCTGTCGGGAAACATCGCAACCCCGCTGCGATCGGCTGTCAATATGACCCGTGACAGTTGTTCCTCGATATAGGCGACTTCGGCCCGGTGCTGCTCGACACGTATGCGGAGAACAGCACGCCTTAGCAAAGCCTCCTGGTTTGAAACAGAAGCCCTGGAAGCCTGATGCAGTTCGCTCTGAACAACCTCGAAACCCTGCCGGGCGACCTCCAGCCTGGTGGCCAGCTCACGGTCATCCAGCCTGACCAGCACCTGCCCCGTTTCCACCATATCATTGGGGGCGACTTCAACGCTGTCTATTACACCGGAAAGCGGTGCCCTTACTATGATGGGATCCTCAGGGATAATTTCAGCAGGAGCCAGGACATTGAGTCTCACGGGCACAAACAAAAGGCCTACCAGGATTGCAGCAACCCCGGCGAAAAAGAGCAAGCGGCGGGAGACCAGGCGACCCCAGATTTTTTTTCTTCCTCTTCGGCGCAGCATATCAAGGGTCATGGCGGCGCCATCGATCCAGTGTGAAAGGAGGCGCTGTTCGGCTCCCGTCCAAGGTGCTTCCCGGGCCAGTAACAAGCCACCTAATTGGCGTCCGTCGGGGAGAAACAGCGGCAGCCACAAGCCCTGAGCCGGCAGGTACTGAGCCCAGTCCGCCACCAGTTCTGAAGGAAGCGATGCACGATCCACCATGGCCGGTTCATTTCGGCTGTGGGTGCAGAGGTAGCGAAACAGCGGCGAAATCCAGCGCGCGAGGGCTGCGTTGCGGTTGGGGACAGGCAGGTTGGAAACTGCTTCCAGCCTCCCACCACCGTCTTGTTCATTCCTGAGCCATAAAAGGCCCGAGCGATAGGGAACCAGCAAAG
>DSCZ01000160.1 GCA_011048855.1 Desulfobacteraceae bacterium
GACCAGGGAACGGGTTTATGATGCCGGTCTGGCCTCAGCCGTTGAAAGGCTTGAGGCTGCGGGGATTAACCTGCCTTCCCGGGGAGAAGCGGGCAAATGTCGATAGCGGTTGAAGTGGAGCGCTGCGCAGGGTGTCGGCTTTGCGAACTGGCCTGTTCTTTTGCACGGTATGGACATTTCAACCCGGCCGAGGCGGGCATTCAGGTTACGTTCAAGGACGACGGCACCCTGAGTGTAATGGTGAACGGAGAGTGTAACACTTGTCGGAAGCCGCTTTGCGTTGCTTTTTGCCCGGTAGGAGCTATTAAAAGCCTGGTTGACGTCGAGAAGGATGAGCACCACCCGGTGCAAACTGCGTCCGCCGGTTAGGCGGGCTGCCATTGATCATTTAATTAACAGAAAGGGGTCATTTATGAAAAAGATGCTTTCATTCGCAATCGGAATCATGATTCTGGCGGTTTTTACGGCCGCTCCCTGCGGCGCCAAGACCACATGGAACGCCAATTCGGTCTGGCCGCCGAACAACCATCATTCAATCGGTTTGGAAGAATTCGCCGCCAAAGTGAAGGAAGCAACCGGAGGTGAGTTGGAGATCATCGTGAATTCCGGGGGTGCTTTGGGCTACAAGGGCCCTGAACTGCTGAAGGCGGTGCGTGACGGGCTGGTTCCGCTCTCCGATATGCTCATCTCAGGGGTGGCCGGAGATGAGAAGATTTTTCAGATCGTTACACTTCCCTTTCTGGTTCATAGCTTCGAAGAGGCCAAGCTGCTCAACGATACGGCTCGCCCTTATTTCGATAAAGCGGCTGAAAAATGGAAACAGAAGATTCTCTACATCGCTCCTTGGCCGGGTGCCGGACTCTGGAGCAAAAACAAGATTACCACGATCGAGGATATGCAGGGGCTGAAGACTCGGACCTATGACAAAAACGGGGCACTTGTGGTGGAAGCGACCGGCGGCACACCTTATGCTTTGCCGTTTTCCGAGGTTTATTCTTCGCTGGCGACCGGGTTGATAGATTCGGTCATCACTTCGACTCCCACCGGCGTCGATGGTAAATTCTGGGAAGTTCTCAATTACTATCATCCGTTGAACATCACGATCGCCACCGACATGGTCAATGTAAATCTGAAGGCGTTTAACAAGCTGGACGGGAAAACCCAGGAAACCCTTGTTAAGCTGGGCCAGGAGATGGAAGAGATCATGTGGAGGAAGGTGGCTGAAATCGACAAAGAAAAGGAAGCGATCTGTAACGAAAATGGGATAGAGACCGTTCAGCCCTCCAAAGAACTGATGAGTGCGCTGAGTGAGGTCACCGAGGGAATCCGCAGAGACTGGATCGAGAAGTCGCCGGATGATGCGAAGGCGCTTTATAAAGAATTCATGGAAAAGGTTCAGCGATAAACATAAGGGCACACAGGCAATGCGGGGAATTTTCAGGCCGGGCGGTGGCGTTCGGCCCGAAAATTTCCCATGACAGTTTTTGACCGGGCCTGAAAAGTCCCCCGGGAGTTGATGTATGAAAATGCTGGTTCGATGGATCGATCGCCTCTCGTTTTCGGGAGGGGTTTTGGCTGGTGTTATGCTTTGCGCCGGGCTGGTGTTTGTGGTCATCGAAATCGTCCTGCGCACCGGTTTCAGCAGTACGTTGTTTGTAACCGAAGAATACTCCGGTTATCTTATGTGCGGCCTTACCTTTTGTGCGCTGGGATATACGTTGAGCCAAAAGGGCCATATACGGATGACGTTCCTGCTGAAGATCGTTCAGGGACGGCCTCGGATTTATCTTGATATCGTTTGTTTTACGGTCGGACTGGTTTTTTGCGTCGGGCTGACGTATTTCATAACCTTGTTTTTCTGGGATTCAGTGGTCAGCCGGTCCCAGTCAATGCAGATTTCGGAGACCTATCTGGCGATACCCCAGTTTTTTATGCTGCTGGGTTCATTTTTGATGACCTTCCAGTTTTTCGGTGAGATCCTGCGGGCTATCGACTTGCTGAAGAACTGGACGGATGAATCGGCCCTGAGGGAGGAATCCGACGCGTTGGGCCGATAATCCATTCGAGGCCCGATCGGCGGCTTAGAGGAGTTGTATTTTGGATCTTGTCACTGTTTCGTTGACTTTGTTCGCCCTGTTGGTCGTTTTCATGGGTGGAACCGTGTGGATCGGGATATCGTTGTTTCTCGTCGGTGTGGGCGGGTTCGTTATTTTTACCGATATGCCTTTCGGCGCCGTGATGAGCAACGCCGCGTGGAACAACACCAGCGGATCGGCGATGATGGCTCTGCCCATGTTTGTATGGATGGGGGAAATTTTGTTCAGAAGTAAAATTTCCCAGAATCTCTTCAACGGGCTGACGCCCTGGATGGATCGGATACCGGGTGGGTTGCTGCACGTCAATATTTTTGCGTGCACTTTTTTTGCGGCCGTGAGTGGGTCTTCTGCCGCCACAACAGCCACGGTGGGAAAGATAACGGTGCCGGAGCTGCGTGACCGGGGGTACGACAAGCGAATTTCGGTGGGGTCGCTGGCCGGGGCGGGGACCCTCGGATTTTTAATTCCACCCAGCATGATGATGCTGGTTTATGGAATCATCGGGGATGTGAGTATCGGCAAACTGTTCATAGGAGGTTTTCTTCCCGGTGTTTTGATTGTGGGTTTATTCTGCGGTTACATAATGTTGCGCTGTTTGCTGAACCCCAGTCTGGCGCCTGCCGGGAGCGAATTTCACACATGGGGCCAACGTGTGCGCGCGATCCCGGAGATCGCCCCGGTGTTTTTTTTGATCCTCGTGGTTCTGGGCAGTTTATATGCCGGTTGGGCCACTCCGACCGAGGCTGGGGCTGTGGGCGTGGTCGGGTCGCTTGTTTTCGCAGTCATAAGCCGCAGCATGGACCGTGAAATTTTTGCCGAAAGTTTGATGGGCGCGATTAAGACCAGCTGCATGATCATGCTGATCGTAATGGGGGCCAGCTACCTTTCCGTGGCCGTCGGTTATCTGGGAATCACGCGCAAGCTGACTATTATGGTCACCGAGATGGGGTTGTCGCCCTATGTGCTTATACTGATTCTGAGTGTTCTTTATGTCGGATTGGGCTGTCTGGTGGATGGTTTTTCCATGATCGTAATGACGACCCCGATCGTGCTGCCGCTTGTCACCGTAGCGGGATTCGATCCAGTCTGGTTCGGAGTATACCTGGTGTTGATGATAGAACTGGCCCAGATTACACCTCCTGTGGGGTTTAATCTTTTTGTCATCAGCAGTTTGAATAATGATGATATCTTAACCATAGCCAGGGCAGCAATGCCTTTTTTCGGATTAATGGCAGTGGCTACTGTTATGATCACCATATTTCCTCAGATTGTTCTGTTTTTGCCCAATATGATGAAATAATCGGTGTAAATAGAGAGATTCGGTGGATGGGTGTTGATGCAGGAGCTCCGGACATACCGAATGTTGCCGAATAGCAAGCCGCTGGTCTTTTACGGCGTTACCGGCGCTGGAGTTTCTTTTCTGACGGATTCCCAGGTTTATTGCAATGCACACTGATGTTTGACTTAGAGTGTGTTTTGTGTTTTTGCCCTGGTCTACCATCCGAAACCTGACGCGGTGCCTTCAGGGGAAGACCCGCTTCCTGCTCTTCGAGGAAGCGGGTCCTGTGATGTTCCGAGGGAAGTTTCCCCCCCTTTTTTATGCAATCTTTTCGGCTCCAGAATAAACTTCTTCCACATGGATCACCGCAGCACCGCGGCCGGGGAATTTCGGGTCGAGCCAGCCCTTCTTCATGTCATCATAATGCGGCCCCTCTGTGTGATAGGAAACCGTTCCCTTAACCTGGAAGGACCTTTTTTCCGGGGCTATGTAAAGCAGGCTGACTTTCTGGTTCACGTCGATGTTTTTCCGGGTCTTGTCGAAAAAGTTGTCGGCGACGACAATCGTTTCTTCATCGGGCATCTTGACACAGGTCACCCATATGCTGTTGGGTGTTCCCTCACGATCAGCCGTTGTAAACACGCATGCACCCTGTCGTTCATCCCATGCATTGCGTGCGTTTTCAGGTACTTTAGCCACTATAATTCCTCCTTCTGCAGTTAAATTTACGGCCCGTCGTACGTTGACTTCGAGCCGGCGTTTTGAACTTAACCACTTTTGGGCATACGAGTCAAGGCAACAGGCTTTTTGAGATTCGTTTGAGGACCTGTTTCAGCACGATTTTTTTCTTGACAACAGAAAGAGGGTTGTGAAAAATATCTTATAGTCGACTATATGAATACCATTATATTTTAATAAATTCAAATAATTAATTTATTTTAATTGGTGGTTCCCTGAGGATGGCAACTCAAAACTTATATGGGATGAGAACAGGTGCGAATGGGCCAGAGAACAAGAGCCCATTGCCCCGATACTATCGTATTCAGATGGAACTCCGAAAACAGATAGAATCCGGTGGATGGCTTCCCGGCGAGATGATCCCGGCCGAGAGTCAGATCGCGGATAATTACGGCGTCAGCCTTGGAACTGTACGGCGGGCGATTCAGGATCTGGTCACAGACGGTCTTCTTTACCGGATGCAGGGGAAAGGTACGCTGGTCGCTGGAACTAATCTGAAGCGCGAGACCCTGCGTTATTACCGTTTCAAAAAGGATTTCGCCAAGAAAGAATCCTCCCATCAGATCACGTTGCTGAGTCTGGAAAAAATTCCGGGGAATGCCGATATCAACCAATTTTTAAAAGTGCCCGAGGATATGGAACTTTATCTTCTTAAAAGGGTTTTCACTCGCTCGGGACAATCGATTGTTTATTCAATATCTTATCTGCCTTCCGGGATTGTTTGCGGCTTGGAGCAACTTTCCAGACACAGGCTTGAACGGGTACCGCTATATTTGACCCTGGAAAACAAATACGGAATCCCCACCAAGGAAAATGAAGAGTTGATTTCCGTTGAACCGGCTGATGCCGAAACAGCCGGGGTGCTTCACGTGAAGGAAGGTGACGCGCTCCTACGGATAGATATGCTGTGTTTTACATACAGGAAACGGCCTTACGAATACAGGACAAGCTGGTGTACCACTGGGGCGTACAAGCTGGTGCGTACGTATTGATCCATTGCCAATTCATTCAAAATGTTAACCATTTAAGGAGAAATAATGTTACGGAACCGTCACGTGATCGATGCCGATGTGTTGGTGATCGGCGGGGGGAGTGCCGGGGCGATGGCCGCGATACGGGCCGCCGAGGTAGCCCCGGAACAGAAGGTGGTGGTGTTTGAGAAAGGTGACATACATTATTCCGGTTGCATCGCGCGGGGAATGGATGCACTGAATATCGTCGCCGTCCCCGGCCATGAAAGCCCCGAACTTTATGTGGAGTCGAATGGTCTTGCATGTCAGGGGATCATGGACGAGCCTCCGAATTATGTCATGGCGAAGCGAAGCTGGGAGATGATGCAGAAATTGATCGACCTGGGCGTTTATTTTCCGCGTGATGAAAACGGGGAGTTCGAACGCCTGCAGGTGCATCCTAAAGGCCGGTTCTGTGTAACGATGAAAGAGCCGGAACTCAAGAGAATTCTGGCTGACAGGGCTCTTGAACTCGGTGCCAGGGCGGTCAACCGGGTGATGGCTGTGCAGCTTTTGAAAGATGGAGATCGTATGGCCGGCGCAATCGGGTTGAACGTGCGCACGGGCGAGCTGGTGTTGTGCAGGGCCAAGTCCGTAATCCTTTCAGCCGGCGGCACCGCCCGCTTCGGGCTTCCGGAAAACGGTTATTTATACGGCGGCTACGATTTTCCGGGAAACACCGGGGATGGTTATATTCTGGCATATCGAGCCGGGGCTGCATTGAGCGGCTTCGAGTACACGCTGGTGTACTACATAATAAAGGACATCAACGCGCCACTTCTCTATATCACGCTTACCAGGGGTGCACATCTGCTGAATGCATTCGGGGAATCTTTCCATGAATCCCATCCCGGGATTCTGCTCATGCACGATGAACATATGGCCCAGCGGGGACCTATGCGCATAATCATGAAACATCTGCCCGAGGAAAAAATTCGCGAGGTGGAAGAAATTCTTTTCACTACCGAACGGCCTGTGCAGGAACGGTTTTTCAAAGGTAGAGGGGTGGACTTTCGAACCGGAGAAATAGAGCTTTGGCCGACGGATTGCTACCTATGCGGGGGCCATGGGCTTACCGGAGTCGTTGTGAACGAAAAGGCGGAAACAACGGTTCCGGGACTTTACGCTGCAGGAGACACTTCTCTGGTTGCCCGGGGACATTTGAGCGGTGCACTTGTTTTCGGGATGATCGGTGCCGAGGAGGCCAGCCGGTATTCCGCTGGAGTATCGGTGCCGAAGATTGATGAAAAACACGTGGAAGCGTTTCAAAAAGATATGGCCGAAAAGATGTCACGGTCCTCGAATCCGATTCCGGTTGAAGAATTTGAGTTCAAGGTTCGGCGTATCATCAATGATTACATTAAACCCCCGAAGAATGAATATAAACTCGACAGGGCACTATGGTGGATGGACCGTTTCACCCAAGAGGCAAAGAC
>DSCZ01000410.1 GCA_011048855.1 Desulfobacteraceae bacterium
ACATGATACCTCTCGTATTAGAAAATAAGGTGTTCATCGACGGAGAATTACAGGAAGCGGCATAGGCAATAACCGGAGGGTACGGAACTCAATCCACAACATTTGACAATATCTCAAAAACACTTCGGCCTGACGGACCGTGACTATGAAACTTGGAAAAAACATATCCCGTCTCCACCATGTAGATGAAGGGCATGGCCGCCAGAAGTTGTCTTCCGGCAATAACAAGCGTATCGCCATTCCTGAATTCATGGGAAGAGTAGCGCCTGTGCTGGACGCCTGCACCAGGCTGCTGATTATAGATTCTGAATCACGGCGTTTAGTTGTTGAGTGTTCCTGTATGAACGATCGTCTTGAGTTGTTTTCGAATTTCGGCGTCCAGGTCGTCATTTGCGGTGCTCTCAGTACCTTTCTCTCGGATTTTCTTGAAGAAAAAAAAATACACCTCCTCTACGGCATTTCAGGCGATATTGAGGAAGTTTTGCAGGCCTACCGGCAGGGGTATCTGCATCGCGACCATTTCTGCATGCCGGGGTTTCTCGACACGCCACACTGAACCTTGGGAACATAAAGTTCCCTTTTTGCTATGTTCTTGGTGCGTTTTGTTCCTTCTACGAAATGTCATCGTTATTTACGGAATCGCTCTCGGTTCTTTCTTCTTTGAATCAATTGAGTTTTTCGATTGCGGAACATCCTGGCACTTCTATTGCAAAGTATAAACTGAGGGTTTTCGCAGACCCTTTTAAGGAGGGGGGGCATGATTACCAGGAGGCAATTCTTAAAAAAAGAGTACCAGGAAATCGGAGAAGCCACCGCTCGCGTTTTAGTCGCGTTCCAGGAGGAAAAACCTGCTGAACCGCAGAAAGATCATCGCTATCCGGCTTTCACTGAACTGAGCCCGTCTCTCTTGGCCATGGAGGCCGAAAGGACGGGAACTGAAGAGGAAGCCGCAGACAGTGAAGAATTGCGCCGGCTGTTGTACGAACAACTGGCCAATCCTTCGAGACGCCCCGACAAATGATATCATCGTAAATCGACAACCAAAGGAGGGACCTATGGAGCGTTACGGCGTAGGATACTTGGAAGAACGTAAACTGGTCAAGCGCTGGCCCCAGCCCATGCCGGCGATCGTGGCCCTGGTTCTCACCCTGGCGGTGTTTTACGTCACGTGGTGGCTTTTCCAGGACCCCCGTGGGTGGATGCGGATGTACACTCCGTACGTCGGGTACATGTACACCCGGTGGTGGCTGATCATGCTGATCTGGATGGTGTACATTTTCAATTACTGGCCCTTTAAAAGCAGTTGGTTGGAAAACAGTCATCCGCTGTACAAGGGAGCGATTCTCACGGCGGTTTCGGTGGGTATCCTGGTCATACTTATCAAAGGATTTTTCGAGGGTCTGCTGGGCAATTTCGGTCTTGCCTATTTTAATCCGAACCGCCTGTTACAGCTGGAAGGCGTTACCGAGTTTTTCGCCATCGAGTACGCCGCCCTCGCTTGCCTGATGTTCGCCGCAATCGCCTCATGGCTGAGCCCGGCCTGGGTCGTAGCCTGCGAGGAAGCGCCCTGGCAGAATATGAGTCAGCCAGCCAAGGGATTCAGCATACTTATTATGACCTTCTTCCTGAGCACGATGATATATTTCATGACGATGCACTCCCACATGGGCATTCTCTATTATCCCTGGCAGTATTTCACGTCCATAGCCCCGCCTTACTGGGAGAAATTCGCCAATACTGTTTCCGGCAACTTCCATGTTTCATGGATCATGTGCTGCACGGTGACCGTGTGGATCGTGGAAACCATCTGGGAACGGTTCCCCTTCAAGCTGATAAAGACCACCTGGCTGCGGCGCGTGACGGCCTTCTTCGGCATCATCGCCATCGCTTTTGCTCTGCATTTCTTCCTGTATTTCGCCCAGGAGCTGACCTGGGGACAGGCGATCCGCGGAACACGCCGGGATTTCGCTCCCGACTGGAGATGGTTGCATGTCGGCGAGATGGCGGTCTTTTTCCTCGTACCGGCCCTGTTTCTCACGTTCTACTGCGGGAACTGGCCCAAGCGGTTCAGCCTTCCGACCAATGTACTCGTCCGGACCCTCATAACGGCTGCTGCCGCGATTTTGCTTTACATTTTCTACTACGCGACATCACATTATTTCCTGGGCACGCAGAAAGGATTTTCGCACCCGCAGCAATTCCCCATGATTCCGACTATCTGGCTCATCAATATCTGGCTCGCGCACCACTGGTTCATGGATAACTGGCCGGGGTGGAAAATGGTGCCAAAAACCGCCGATGAAATCGCCGCCGACCACGCGAAAGAAAAAGCTGAACTGGCTGACGTCCGGTGGAATCCCCGGCTGGGATGGGGGCTGGGAGTCGGCGCCGTCTGCGGTGTGGTGATCTACTTCATCATTCTTGCCATACTGCCCTGGGCCTATGAGTCAATTACAATCATCCATTAAATGGTGATAAAGGAGGAGCCATGTCTGAAAACAAGAACACGATTAACCGCAGGGATTTTTTCAAGGGAGCGGCCATGGGCGCACTCGGGGGATCCGTCCTTGCGATGGGGGTATATTCCTATTCACCCTGGCGCAAGGCACAGTTCCCTCCCGTCAAGCGCAAGATGGTCGACATCGGTGCTTGCAAATATGTAAAGATAACAAATATTTCAGAAACGAGCTGGTTCAACAACGCCGATCTGATGAACGACATCAAGGGTGCCGGGGGGTTGCTCGTAGACCAGTATTTATATAACTGGCCGCCTTTCGGCGACGGGACGGGTCTCGGCAAAGGCAGTTACGAAAAGGGCATCGCCAAGATCAAGCACCTCTTGCCGAACGATGTCGATGAAGCCTGGGATATCACCGAGAAGCTTTCGGTTCATCCCGAGAACGCCGGTGGCTACGCCTGCCTGATCGAAATGGAAGAAATGAACGGGAAACAACACAAGTATCTCCTCGATAGCGGCTGGAGCTACAAGTGGACCCACGAATGCTTCAAGCGCGAGGGTATCGATGAAATGCTGAAGAACAGGGAAATAGAGGCCCTGTTCATATCTCACGAACATTTCGACCATTACTGGGGCATTCCCGTCACCTTCAAGTACGATCCGAACATACCCATTTACATACCCGACACGTTTTATCCCGAGGGACTGCAATACCTCAAGGATTCGGGGCACACGGGCGAAGTAATCAAAGTAAAACCGGGACTCAAGCCGATCGTCCCGGGGTTCGCCACGTATGTGTTTCCGATCCCGATTATTTGCCGCGTCTACGGCGAGCAGTCCATGTATTTTAATGTAAAAGATCACGGGCTGGTCAGCGTAACAGGCTGTTGCCACCAGAGCATCATCCAGTTCGCGGAAACGGCATACCAGGAAATCAAGTATGAAAATGACGAGCTGTACGGCGTATACGGGGGACTGCACGTATCACCCTTCGAGGACTGGGACCCCAAGTACGACGACCTGGTGCTTTCTCTCGGCAAGTATGACTTCAAAAAAATCGGCTGCAATCATTGCACGGGCATAGTATGCGCGAAAAAGTTCGCTGAGGCGGGACATCCTATCGTGAAAGGCACGGCCCGTTACCGCTCCAAGGAAGATGTCTACCTGGGAAATAGTGACAGGATAGGTTTCGGAATCGAGGTATAGCCAACTCGTGCTCCGTGCCGGCGGCTGCCGCCGCCGGCACGGAGCACGAGATAATGTACACCGACAAAAAAGCGAAGAACAGTGTGTTCCCGGCCATCGGCCGGAACGTGAAAGGTGGCTTGAACCCTACAAAACATGCTCCCGGCGACTGTTCCGGGACACGAGGGACATCATGAAACGAATCGCTTTGATAATCGCTTTGAGTTGTCTTCTTGCGGGTCCTGCATTCGCGGAACCCGGCGAAGAAACGGGCGTCATTCCGGAAATGCGCGAATGTATGGATGCCCACGTATCCCAGGAGGCGTATTCCAAAGTTATAACAAAATATTGCGGCGAAGGGATTGTGTGCCAGGCCATGGGACTGCTCCTCATTAAAAATCCCTACGTGATAAAAACGGAAAAGGAAAATTCAACGATATGCTATACCGTGGAGGGCACGGTGGAAGAAACATCCAGCGAAATCCCCGGTCACACCACGCAGGTTTACGAGGCATGCTGGGAAAACGGCCGTCTTGTTTCACTCGAATTTTTCGGGCCGAAATCCCCTGTTCGTGAAGAGGTTATTCCCGAAATGCGCGAGTGCATGCGTTCTCACAGCACGCCCTCCGAATACAAGGCGGTACTGGAAAAATACTGCGATTCCAGCATCATCCGCCAGGCCATGGGGCTGTTGGTCATCAGGGAACCCTATGTCGTTAAAACAGAAAGGAACGGACCGGTGATCACCTATACGGTCGAGGGTCGTACCGAAGGAGGCGCGACTGAAATTTCGGGAGAGGATATCGTCCAGGTTTACCGCGCAAGCTGGCGGGGAGGAAAACTTGTCTCCGTCCAGTTCCTGGGCCCGAAAGCAAAACTCGATAATCCCTGATGCTTTCGATTTTAGGATCGCTTGATCATTTTATTAAAAGCGAAGACAATATTCACCCCGGTGGCGCCCTTCAGGCGTTGTTGAGGGCGATCCTGTACCGTACCCAGTTTCAGATGGCGACACGCCGCGCCGTCGGGTGGCGGGGGATGAAGCACCAGGTTTCCGCCGGTGTGGAGGGCTGGACGGCGAGGATCGCCGGCAGCGAGGGGGTTTTCGGACTTTTTTCACTGGATTCCGAACCGGTAGCAGAGTGGCATGCCTGTCGTTTCGGACTCTGCTACTTCCCCCACGAGGAGGAATCTCTGGTTGAGCGATTCCCCCTTCAGGCAGTTGCTGTAACCCAGAAGGACGACTATCAAAACCTCGTCCGTGAATTTCTCAAGCATCCCGAGCTCATGTCGCTTTTCGGCATCGCCACGGTTTTTCTTTTTGTTCGAGAAGACCGCTCCGCGCTGGCTGTCGCCATGCTGGGGGAATCATCGCAGCGCACCGTGGCGAAAGACGGCGTGACTTTCGTGAAAAACGGAACCCCCGTTCAGCTTCTGTCTCCCGGTGAAACGGACCGGGACTTTCCAGCTTTTGAAACAGCTCTCACGTTTTTCGATGTGCTGGCCGCTTCTATCACCCTCAATCTTGACCGGGCGCCCGACCGTGTCATTGAAGGAAAGTACACGACGCATCAACACGTCTACACGTCCAGCGGAGAGATTTCACTGGAACCGGCGCCCGATCTCTGGAACGGTCTTGTCATGGTTGGCTACGGCGAGGCGGATTTTGACCTGTTAAGTTCAACAATCGCACCGGAAGGCTCGGATTGCCTGGTTGCCGTTTCGTCGAGTGATTCCGAAAACGCCCCGCCGTCCTGCGCCGGAAAGATCTGGTGGGGTTCGCACCGGCTCGGCGATTCAGGAGCAAGCACGGACTCGGTAACAATGGGAATCGACCAACGGCCGCCCCTGATTATTTTAACCGGCTTCCTCGGATCGGGAAAAACCAGTTTTCTACAACATTTTATTGATTACCAGACCCAGCATAGCCGCTTTGTCGCGGTGATTCAAAATGAGCTCGGCGAGATCGGCCTTGACGGCAAACTGCTCGATTACACCGTGACGGAGATCGATGAAGGCTGCGTGTGCTGCACGCTGTCGGGCAGCCTGAAGCGAACAGTACATGAAATACTCGAGGAATATTCTCCGGATGTCATCATCCTTGAAACCTCCGGCCTCGCCAATCCTTTCAACCTGCAGGACGAAGTAAAAGAAATGGAGGATATCGCCCGCTTCGACTGCGTGCTGACGGTGGTTGACGCAGAAAACATCGAAGCGTCACTCCGGGAACAGTCCATTGCCGCGGAACAGATACGGGGGGCGGATATCGTCATGATTAATAAAAAAGACCTGGTTCCTCCCGAACGCCTGAGCTTCATAGAACAGACGCTGCGTAACATCAACCCGACCGCACCGTTGATACCCGCCGTTGACGGCATCATGAACCCCGCACTTCTTATGGGAGGCGATCTTTCTCCGAAGTTATCCGGAGATACTGAAAAAGCCGTTTTTCTGCATCCGTCTCACCTGCGCGACGGCCTTTCGGCCAAGAGCATCCGCCTGACCACTCCTTTGAACCGGGAAGAATTTCTGCGAGCCGTGGAGAAACTTCCGCCTTCCGTGTTCCGTGTAAAGGGTATACTTGATTTTTCTGATCTGCCCGAACCGGCGTTGTTCCAGTACGTCGGCGGACGACACCAGATCTCCATTTTTCCGCAACCACCCACTGACGAACGTTTTCTTACCATCATCGGCGACGGCCCCGACACGGAAAAGGCGGCCTCCGTTTTCCTGTCTCTGACACAATTTTTCACTGCCATTCCCGGGGACCCGCATTTCAATAACCCCGCTTGAAGAACATGGCCGACGCGACGCACAGAACGACCGGGATTTTTCTTCTTCCCGTCGCATATCGACTATGTCATAA
>DSCZ01000605.1 GCA_011048855.1 Desulfobacteraceae bacterium
ATCAACCCCGTGGAAGCGGTGGAAAAGGTCATGGCCTATTATATGCCCATGATGGAGGGGAGGTTCGACGATTATCCCCGCAGGAGGAATGAGCTCGAGCAGCTTGTCCCCATGGCTTCCAGGTACCGCCGGCTACGGTCCTTTGTCGACGATCTGTTGCTTGATCCGCCTGCCGGCAGCGCCGACCTGGGCCGCGGAAACGGCTCTGATGTATTGACCCTGTCCACCGTTCATTCAGCCAAAGGCCTGGAATGGAAATTGGTTTTCATCATCTGGGCGGTGAACGGGAAGTTTCCGCCATTTATGGCTTTCGATGATCCGGAGGCGATCGAAGAGGAGCGGCGTTTAATGTATGTCGCAGCCACCCGGGCCAAGGACGCCCTTATAATCTGTTTCCCCGGCGCTGAAGGTGGGGAGCCTTGGGCGGCACGCTATCTGAATGGTGAAGTGCAAGGGCTTTCGTGTTTTCTGAGGGACCTGTCCCGGGATCTCGTCAACTGCGAGTCTACGGGCGGCAGCGGGAGCGCTGCGCAGCCCAGGAGGAAAACGTCCTGGAAATCGAGGGCCTCAAGCCCAGGCGTGATGACTGGATCTTCCCGATCAGGGGATCAGTCCTTTAAAACAGGCGATGTCGTAGTGCACCCGGCTTTCGGCGCAGGTGTCATAGCACGGCTTGTAGGTTCAGACAAAGTCGAGGTTCTTTTTAAAGAAGCAGGAAGGAAGCTGTTGCATCTTAAGGCGACGACCTTGACCAAAAGTTGAAAGATCAAAGCAAGGAGATTGAATATGGCGCTTATGGAATTTACGCTTATACCGCTCGACAAGGGGGCAAGCTTCAGTAAATACGTGGCGGGCACACTCAGCGTGGTTAAGGAAAGCGGGCTCGAATACCGTTTGAACCCGATGGGAACGGTTGTTGAAGGGGAATGGGACGATCTGCTTGCGTTGCTGTCGGCCTGCGTAAGGAAGCTGGAGCGGGATTCGGACCGCATAAGCCTTTCGGTTAAATTCGATATTCGAAAGGGTGTGACCGGCGCACTTGATGGGAAGATAAAAAGTGTTCAGGAAAAATCCGGATTCAAGGTCAGTACGTAATACAATTCTGCCCGGGGTCTTCGGCCGGGGTTTTTATTTGCCCAGGCAGAATCGGCTGAAGATAGTCTCGAGCAAATCATTTGTCGTATTTTCTCCGGTTATTTCGCCGAGGGTTCCGATACAGTCCGATAGATCCAAGGCGATGATTTCCATCGGTGCACCCGTTCGGGTTGCTTCTGCGGCGGCCGCAAGAGACCGGGAAGCTCTTTCCAGCGCATTAATGTGCCTTGCATTGACCGCTGCATGTGAGCAATCGGATCCGGAATCTGATTCGGCCACTATCCGCAGGATGGCTGATTTGAGATTTTCGATCCCGGCTCCGGTGCGGGCCGAAATCGATACTCTCATGATATCGGGATAGCGGCGGGCAATGATTTCTTCATCCAGGACCCCCGCGAGGTCTTCTTTGTTCATTACGATCAGCGTGGTTTTGTCCCTGCAGCGTTCTATGATTTCAATGTCTCCATCTTGGAGCGTACGGCTGCGATCGAGCACGACAAGTACAAGATCGGCTTCTTCGAGCCTTCGCACGCTGAATTCCATTCCGATGGCTTCGACTTCATCCGGCGCCTGCCTGAATCCGGCGGTGTCGGCGAGCTTGACCGGCAGTCCGTCGATGGAAATCACCGATTCGATGATGTCCCGTGTTGTTCCCGGCACTGGTGTAACAATAGCCCTGGGTTCGTCGAGAAACAGGTTGAGGATGCTCGATTTGCCAACGTTGACGCACCCTGCAAGCACGGTGTTCACCCCGTCGATCCACAGCCGGTTGCTCGCTCCGGACTGGATCAATGCTTTCAGCCGGGGTATCAAGCGGTTTGAGATGATATCGGCAAGCTCGTCCGCGGGCATGATTTCCGCATCTTCATCGGGAAAATCGATAGCTGTTTCCGCATGGGCGGACAATTCCAACACTTCCGCTCGTAACTGGCGGATTTCCTTTCCCAGGCTGCCCTGCATCTGGAGAGCGGCCATCGTTAGACCTTTTTCCGACCGGCTGTTTATTAAATCCACCACGGCTTCTGCCTGAGTCAAATCCATCCTGCCGTTGAGAAAGGCCCGCAGAGTAAATTCCCCCGGTTCGGCCTGCCGAACACCGCAGTTCACAACCAGCCGTAGAATCTTTGACAGCAGAAGATAACCGCTGTGCGAGTTTATCTCCACGACGTCCTGCCTGGTGAAGGAATGAGGTGCATACATGCAGGTAAGCAGGACCTCATCTATCGATTCGCCGGATCGGGGGTCTATGATGCGGCCGAGATAAAGGTGATGGCTCTGGAGATTCCTGACACGTTTTTTCGGCCTGAAAATACTTTCAACCACCGAAAATGCGTCTGGTCCGCTTATCCGTATGATCCCTATTCCGGCTGTCCCGATCGGTGTGGAGATCGCAGCTATGGTGTCATGCGTATTGGACATATGATGGGAGTGAAAAATTGTCGTTATTGAGAAATCCCTTATCCAGCCCCGGCCTTAGCCTGAGCTGGAAACTGCATGCGACTATCTGTTGGGAATGATGACGACTTTTTTCAGCATTCCTTCCCCTCTGCTGGTGGTGGTAATTTGCTGCTGATCTTTAAGTGCGATATGCACGATGCGCCTGTCATGGGGGTTAAGAAGACCGGTGGTCATGGGTTTTTTCGTTTTTCGGGCTTTTTCGCCCATGTCAACTGCCATCTGGGTAAGATAATCTTTCCGTCGCCGACGGTAATCTTCAGAATCTATAACCACCTGGACTTTCCTGTCGAGAGCTTTCGACACTATCTTGGTCACGATGAATTGCAGGGCATCCAGGGTGCGGCCCTTGCGTCCGATCAAAAGGCCTGATTTATCACCTTCTATGGAAAGCTTTACGGCGCCGTCGACAACTTCGGTGTTCACTTCTGCATCTTCCATGGGGATCAGTGAAAGTATATCTTCAAGTGTTCGGCGTGCAATGCTCAACGTGTCGTCTTCGCCTGATTCGGCCGCCGGTTCTTGCCTGGCGATCGAAATTCTGACCTTGGCTTTTTTGCCCCCGACCAGGCCGAATATTCCGGGTGAACCCGGTTCTATAACTTCTATACTGATATCGTCGCGGGGTACGTTCAATTTGCGGCACGCATTATCTACGGCTTCTTCGGTGTTTTTACCTTCAAATTCGAATGTTTCCATTACGATCCTCCAAAAACTATCTCGATCTTTTCATGATATGGTATTGCTGGCCTATAGAGATAAGATTGTTCACCAGCCAGTAAAGTACTAGTCCCGAAGGAAAATTTATGAAGAAGAAAGTAAAAATCAGCGGAAGCATCATCATCATCTTCGCCTGTGCGGGATCGCCCGGAGTCGGAGTCATTTTTTGCTGCAGGAACATCGAGGCGCCCATCAGAAGGGTGAGCACGGGTACTCCATAAGGCGGCGACATCAACGGCACACTGAATGGAAAACTAAACAGGCGGTCAGGCGCGGACAGGTCGTCGATCCACAGGAAGAAAGGAGCATGTCGCAGCTCTATTGCGCTTCCGAGTACCCTGAACAGAGCGAAAAATACCGGGAGTTGGATAATCATCGGCAGACAACCACTCATCGGGTTTATTTTATAGGTCCGGTAGAGGGTCATCATTTCTTTGTTCATTGCCTGTCGGTCGTTTTTATATTTCTCCTTCAGTTTCATAAGTCTTGGTTGGAGCTTTTTCATCTCCCCCATAGATTTATAACTTTTGTGGGTAAGGGGCCAGAAAAGGATTTTGACTAAAATGGTTAAAAATATAATTGAAAGGCCGTAATTATGGAAAAAGTTGTCGAAGAAGCGAAGAATGTAAAGAAGGGGCTTTGCGATGATATCAGTCCATCCAAAGTTGACCGCTTTTGCGAGGTTGTTTCCCTCGGCTTTGAGTACCCCCATATCCCTCGGTCCGAAGAAAACGGAATATTCCGAGGAGACGGCGCCGGCGGGCTGGATCGACACAGGTTCGGGGGTGTGAACGCCTTCGAGAATACCGGAGAGAAGTTTGGTTCCGGTGAACAGTGAGTTGGCTTGTGTCTCGGGCACAATTGCGGACAGGAAATATTCGTTTTCGTAAGCCAGCCAGTTTATTGTCCCCTCGATATTCTCTTCTTCGTGTACTTTCTTGATCTTGAGCTCTTTCAATTTTCCGTCGACAAGGACCGCCAGCCCGCGGAATGCATAATAACCTTTGTCCGCTTCGGGCGGCAGGTATCTCAATCTTGACGTGAAAGAGCCATTTATCGGATTCCCGGTGAGATTGCGAATTTCTATATCCAGTTTGATGGAATACCTGTCGGGGAAAAAACGAAAGGTATAAACGGACTCCATCCCTCCGGTGGACCTTGATCTAAAAACCAGTTCTTTCGGTGATCCGGTTTCATTGATCACCAGGCTCTCCTGGTCTACTTCGCAAATTGCAGGTGGGGTGTTCCTGGAACCCTCGGGCACGTAACCGATCTGGAGTGGGAGTGCCTGTTCGGGACTGAGAGACACGATCTCTATCAGGGGAGAATTCGGGTCGCCTGTCCTGCGGTAGTTCTTAAGTTTGAAACTTGTAAAAGTAGGCCCTTCGGTGGAAATCACCACGTTGTAAAGAGGCGTGTCGACCTCCACGAGTTTCCGTTCGGCTCGGGAGGTTGGTTCCCCCATCGGCTGCAGACCGGGTTGCTCTGCCGACTGCTGAATTTGTGGAGGAGCGGCTTGCTCGGCGGCAGGTTCATGTGCCTTTTGAGGCTGAGATTCCGGCCTGGGGGTGTATTCCCGTTCGGGTGAAAACAGATAGGACCAGCCTACAAGCACAAGAAAAGATAATACAAAGGCCATCAAAGTTCGTTTTTCCATGGGACTCCCTGACCGATGGAATATTAGAGCCTCCGGGAGGCTGTAAACCATGGGTGAAAATGGCGGGTGAGAGTTCCCGCAAATTTTTAATCGGCGCAGGCATGCTCAAGGTAGGGGATCATAACCGCCTGGATGGAACGGATGGCATTTGATGATCCGCCGAAAGGCCAGCCAACCGCCTTTCACCAGCCCGTATTTCACTATTGCTTCCCGGGCGTATGCGGAACAGGTCGGATAAAAGCGGCATGAAGCCGGCCAAAGAGGAGACAACAGATTCTGGTACACCCATATCATGGCGACGGCCAGATACCTTATTTTACCTGACGAAATTTGTATCAAAGACGACGGGCTCAAGTTCCTCTTTGGTCTCTTGGTAGTTCAGATAAGCAGCATCCTTTTTTGCCACGAAGACTAAATCGTATCCCCGGGGTAAACGTGGCTTGTTTAATCTGAAGAATTCTCTCAGGAGGCGCTTCGTTCTGTTCCTTGCGACTGCGTTTCCGACCTTTCTGCTGACTGTAACCCCCATCCGTGTGATATCCAGGCCGTTTTTCCCTACTATTACGACGAAGTGCGTCGAGTGGTACCTTTTGCCGGCCCGATTCAATTTGACAAAATGCGGCCTCTTCAATAACCTCTCAATTTTAGGAAATGAACAAAGTCCCATACGATTCGATCGGAGGCCGTTTGACACTACTAGAAATTATAGGATACAGTAAGCCGTTTCCGCCCTTTAGCCCTTCTCCTTTTCAACACATTTCTACCGCTCTTGGTTTTCATTCTAGCCCTGAAACCATGGGTACGGGCTCTCTTGATGTTGCTGGGTTGATACGTCCTTTTCATGATCTGAATCTTCTTTCTGGGCGAATTAGTTAAAACTGTTATATAAGCATTCGGCCGGCACATTGTCAAGGCCAAACCCGGCATCGATTTTATGTTTGCTAATTCTTAATTCTTCGGATACCTATCACGCTACGAATCCGGTGTATAGAGAAAGGAGATCCAGCCTATGTTGTTCGATCCTATATTAGGGTTGTTTTCAAATGACCTGGCGATTGATCTGGGCACGGCCAATACTCTTGTATACATGAAAGGCAAGGGTATCGTCTTGAGCGAGCCTTCGGTAGTCGCGGTCAAGAAAGATGACAAAGGCACCAACAAGGTCCTGGCGGTCGGCACCGAGGCCAAAATGATGCTTGGCAGGACACCCGGAAATATTATCGCGATCCGGCCCATGAAAGATGGAGTGATCGCCGATTTTGAAATAACCGAGGCGATGCTGCGTCATTTCATTCGAACCGTGCATAATCGCAGGACCCTGGTACGGCCCAGGATAATAGTTTGTGTACCGAGCGGGATCACGCAGGTGGAAAAACGAGCGGTTCGGGAATCGGCCGAATCGGCCGGCGCAAGGGAAGTTTACCTGATCGAGGAGCCAATGGCCGCGGCTATCGGGGCCGGGCTGCCGATTACGGAACCTACTGCCAATATGGTTGTTGATATCGGGGGAGGTACGACCGAAGTGGCCGTGATTTCCCTGGCGGGAATTGTTTACAGCCGATCGGTGCGTGTCGCGGG
>DSCZ01000398.1 GCA_011048855.1 Desulfobacteraceae bacterium
AAAAGATTGATTCCCCACAGGATATGCTGGAAAGACTCGAATCAGCCCGGAGAAAGGCGGTTGCGAGTATCCGGGAGGTCAAGGGAATCGCAGCAGGACTCAGGCCCAGCGTTCTCGATGATCTGGGATTGGTGGCCGCCGTCAACGAACTATGCGAAAACCTCAGGCGACAGGGGAAATTCGCCCTTCATTTTTTCACCAGGAATATTCCCGGCAGGTTGAACCCGGAAATCGAACTTGCGGCATACCGGATCATCCAGGAGGGTCTGAGCAATGCGCTTAAACATTCGGGAGCCGATGAAGTCTATGTAAACCTGGTTGGGAGAGGCAGTCATATTCTTATCGGGGTGGAGGATAATGGTACAGGCTTTGACCTGGATCACATCATGAAGTTCGTTCGTGGAAATCGGCGGGCGCTGGGATTGTTGATAATGGAGGAACGTGCTGTTCAACTGGGGGGAAGGTTTTCCGCGGAACCCCGTCTGGGACAGGGGACTCACCTGAGCGCGGAGATTCCGATCGGGACGGAGGTGAAGCATGAACACCAAGAAAATCGTGATTCTCGATGACCACCGTGTGGTGATCGAGGGAGTGAAAACCGCGTTGAATGAAAGGGCGGAGTTCGAAGTGGTCGGAGAGGAGGTCAATGGAGCTTCCGCCGTTGAAATGATCCGGCGTTTGAAGCCGGATATCGTTATCACCGATGTTTCGATGCCCGGCATGAACGGGATGGATTTCACCGTCGAGGCCAAGAGGATCGACCCCGGAATTCATGTCGTCGTTTTTTCGATGTATTCGGACAGGGAGTATATCATTGATTTTCTGCGTGCCGGAGTCAGCTCTTATGTTTTGAAGGAAGAGCCGCTCGGAGAATTGATCTTTGCGGTCGCGGCCGCCGCCAGGGGCGGGCTCTATCTCGGTGATAAAGTCAGCCGTATGCTGAGGGATCATTTGTCCGGATCGGACGAGGTATGCGGAGAAGGTGACGGTTTGAAACTGCTCAGCTCCAGGGAGCGCGAAATTTTCATACTGCTCGCAGAAGGTCTTTCGGTAAAACGTATAAGCGACAAATTGAATATAAGTCCAAAAACAGTCGAATCCCATAAATATAACATCATGGAAAAGCTGGAGACAGGTTCAGTCGTGGAGTTGACCAGGCTGGCTATAAGAAAGAACCTGATACGTGCATAAAACTTTCGTTTCGACACTCCAACGTCCGGCAAAATTTGTCCTGCCCTGTGGAAGCGCTTTTCAACCGCGATTTTTTTCTTACGCGATTTCAGACGGCGCTTCCATCTCTTGACACACCAGCACCTTTTGAATATGCTTTCGCCCAGTGGGATACGGTATTCACACCAGGTTTTTAAAATAGTACATCCAATAATTTTCTATTTCCTTATGCGGTATGTATGAGGCGCGGAGGTTGAGTGGAATCTGATCATGGGTGAAAGTGGATTTGATTTTTTCCAGGGTCATTCCCTGCGTTATCTGGAAATGGCTTTTCGAACGGACAGGCGCGAGCGGATCGAAAATCCTGATGCTTACGGTAAGCGGACAGGGGAGTGCGGGGACACCGTTGAATTTTTTCTGACTCTTCGAAACGATTTAATTTCAAATGTATCTTATGAAATAGATGGGTGCATGAATACGAATGCGTGCGCAAACGCAGCGGCCGAGATGATCGAAGGCAAAGCCCTTGAAAATGCCTGGGATGTAACGCCTGAGAAGTTGATTGTTTTTCTCGAGACTCTTCCGCCGCAAAGCTACCACTGTGCCGAACTGGCTGTCGGCGCCCTTTATCTGGCCCTTTCCGATGCTGTTAGGAAAAAGCGGTCCAGAGAGCCGTCCGCCCTGGCTGTGGAGGGAAGGATGCTCCCGTCAATTTAATCCTATACGCTTGGCGAAAGGGGGGAACCATGTCAAAAAAAGTGCTGGTAGCCTTCGACGACTCCGAAAACGCTTCCAGGGGGGTCGTTTTTATCGACAATTATTTTTCCCGAGATGTGGATGTCACTCTTCTGAGCGTAGTTCCTGACACTGCTGCTGTCTGCAGTATGAACAGCCCCAGCCTCACGCCGTATTTCCGTGACAAACAAAGCGCATTCTGCACCATCGAGGATATGAAAAAACAGGTTTTAAAGGAGGCCCTGGCATCTGCAAGAGCCAGGCTCGAGGCGGCGGGTTTCGACCCGGAAAGGATCACCACGAAGGTGGTTTCCGAAAAAAAGGGAGTGGCAGGTGCCATCATCGAAGAGGCCGGTTTTGGCTATGATACTCTTGTGATCGGCAGGAAGGGACATTCGGCGCTTCAGGAATTTTTCATGGGCAGCATCACCTACAAAGTCATCAATTCAGTAAGAAAAATGAACCTGGTGCTTGTCCGATAGCACAGCTTGATGCGGTATCCGGGGTATCGATGATCATATAAAAGGTTACAGTGGCGGGCGGCGCAATGGCACCGCCTGGAGGTATCCGGCCCCCTTGCCCGGTTTTTGCTGCTCTCCCGGCCGGTTTAAATCAAACAGGTTTATGAAAGGGAGGTAAATCATGAAAAAAGTAACCTTGTTGCTCGTGTTGGCTCTTGCGTTGTGCTTCACGTTTTCCGCGTCCCAGGCGGCTGCCGATCAGAAATTTCTGCGTATGGCCTCCGGTCCCGAAGGAGGATCCTGGTATCCGCTTGGATCAGCGATGATGAGCATCCTCGAACGGGAACTCGGCATAAGCACATCGAACGGGCCGGGCGGCGGAGTCGGGAACTGCAAGGTTGTCGGCGCCGGCCGAATGGATCTCGGGTGGAGCTACACCCACACCACCTACAATGCATACAACGGGCTGAGTGAATTCGACGGCAAAAAACTCGAAGATGTCCGCCACCTGATGTCTCTGTACCCCGGCGTTTTTCAAACCGTGGTGCCTGAGAAAAGCGATATCAAATCCTACGCTGACTTGAAGGATAAGCACATCGTTCCCGGCAAGACGGGGTTCACCGGCACCGCGATCGCCGAACTTATTCTGAAAGCGTATGGTCTTACCTTCGACAGCATAAGACAAGCCGGCGGTAAGGTAAGCTTCGTCGGTTATGCGGACTCGGCGGCATTGATGAAAGACGGCCATTCGCATGCTTACATGGCGGTTACATCCTGTCCGCAGGCAACCATCATCGACCTCGAATTCAGGCCCGGAGTACGTTTCCTTGCCGTTGAACCGGAGTATCAGAAAAAAGTCCAGGAACTCGAACCGGGCCTGACCCCGATAATGATCCCGAAGGAAGCCTACAAGAGCCTGGACGAGGACGTTCCGACTATGGGAACGGTCACGAATATAATCATCAGCAAGAACGTATCCGACGATCTCGCCTATAAAATCGTGAAGACCCTTTACGCTCACTGGGATGAGCTGAAACAGGTCAAGAAGCAGGCCATAGAAGAATCCGATCCGAAAAAAGCGCTCCTTGGAAACAACATTCCGGTACATCCGGGCGCCCTGAAGTATTACAGGGAAATCGGGATCGCCGACTGAGATTAAACGCCCGGGCGGGTTATCCTTACGCCCGGGCGTTTTCACGGTTTGCGGCCGCGCATGCGGTCTTTGATGCCCTTCTTCCATGGAAAGGATCGACGAGCCTTGTCAGCCATCCAGCACAAAATTGACTATCAGGAAGCGAAGAAAGAGAGCATCCTGGAATGGCTTTTACGTCGGGAACAGAGCGTCTTCAAATATCCCGTCGAATTGGCTGTCTGCCTGCTTTCAATTTCATTGACCATCTATCACCTTTTTATCGCTTATGCAGGATCTTTGGAGGCCCATGCATTCCGTTCCACCCACCTGGCCTTCATCATGGTGCTGTGTTTTCTGCTGAATCCTTTCGGGAGGCAAAGCTGGAAAGCTCCAAAAAATCGGTGGTTCGCGGTGGACCTTCTCCTGGTGGTTTTGACGATAGCGATCCAGATTTATAAACTTCTGGACATAGATGCGTTTATCCAGCGCCAGGGAGACCTTACGGATCTCGATATCTGGGCCGGCACCGTTTTTCTGCTGCTGCTGCTGGAGGCCACCAGGCGGGCTGTGGGCTGGGCGATGGTGATCATAGCCGGATTTTTTTTGATTCAGACCGCTTTCTCCGACTGGTTTTTCGGCATATTCTACGGTCCTCCGAGCGACCTTTTCACGATCATAGACTATCAGTTCATGAGAGAAAACGGGGTCTACAGCATCCCGCTGATGGTGATGGCGACCTATATATTTCTGTTCATCCTTTTCGGGGCGATACTGGTACGTTCCGGGGCCGGAAGGTTTTTCATCAACGTGGCAATGGCGCTTACCGGCAGCAAGGTGGGCGGCCCCGCAAAGGCTTCGGTTGTGAGTTCCTGCCTGATGGCCTCTGTTTCAGGTTCCGCGGTGGCCAACGTGGTCACGACCGGTAGCTTCACGATCCCCTTGATGAAGCGGGTGGGGTATCGGTCCTACTTCGCAGGGGCGGTTGAAGCCTGTGCGTCTTCGGGTGGCCAGATCATGCCGCCGATCATGGGGGCTGCCGCATTCGTGATCGCGGAATTTCTGAACGTGCCGTATCTTCAGGTTGCCAAAGCAGCCATTATTCCGGCGGTCATCTACTTTTTCTCGATTTTCGTTATGGTGCACTTCGAGGCGCGAAGAAAAAACCTGGCGACGGTGTCCAAGGAAGAACTGCCGGAGTTGAAGGCCGAACTTAAACAAAGCGGGCATCTCTTTCTTTCGATTATTCTTATCGTGGTGCTGATGGTGGCCGGTTACACGCCGATGTTGGCGGCTTTCTACGCGATCGTCTCAGTCCTGGCGCTCAGCATGATCCGAAAGGAAACCCGCATGAGCCCGGTGCAGATATTTTCGGCCTTCGAGGAGGGAGCCCGTCAGGCCGTAAGCGTGTCCGTGGCCTGTGCGGCGGCGGGCATCATAATCGGCTGCGTGTTCGTCTCCGGCCTGGGACTCAAGTTTTCGACGATGCTGGTTGATCTTGCCGGTGGAAGTCTCGTGATGGTGCTGGTGCTCACGATGTTTGCGTCGTTGATACTGGGAATGGGGCTCACAACGACCGCCGTGTACATCACCCTGGCGGCCCTGGTGATCCCGGCGGTGGTAAGCATGGGTGTCGAACCTATTGCGGCACATCTCTTCGCGTTTTACTTCGGGCTTGTTTCGGCGATAACGCCTCCGGTTGCCCTTGCTTCGTTTGCGGCTGCGGGTGTGGCAAACGCGCCTCCGATGCTGACCGGCTTTCACTCGTTCCGCCTGGGGATCGCCAAATACGTCCTGCCGTTTGTATTTGTGTTCAACCCGGCGATGCTTTTCGTTGGAGACTGGTTCAGTATTTCCATGGCGGTTGCAGGAGGTTTCGGGGGCATCTATGCGTTGACGGTTACGACCGAGGGCTGGATGATAAAGACGGTGGGCTGGCCGTTGCGCATCGGTATGGCCGTGGCCGCGTTGATGATGTTTCATCCGAACAAGCTTACCGACCTGGCGGGCTGGGCCGTTTTCCTGTTGCTATTCTTTCTTCATAAGCGCGGAGCATCCACCTCTGAAAACCTGGAGGCGACTCGATGATTTCAAATAATATTTTATGGGCACCCGTGTTTGCCACAGCTGTTTTGATGTATCTGGCGAGAGTATTTCATATCGCCGTTCTGCACTACAATGTTTTTCTCATTCTGTTGATGTTATGGTCCGGGCTTGTGATCGGTTTTTTCCGCTTTATGCATAAAAGAAAATTCCCGGCAGGCAGAATCCGTAAATAGGGCGGGCTGATTGGAAATAAAAAAAACGACGGCATCGTAAAGAGTCGAAATCAAGGAGGAGGCATTGGAAAAATTGATCATCACGGCGGCTGTCTGCGGCTCCGCCCCAATGAAGACTCAGAACCCGAGTGTCCCCTATTCACCTGAGGAGATCGCCGCTGAAGCCCTCAGAAGCTGGCGGGCGGGGGCGGCCATAACACATATCCATGTGCGGGAACCCGAGACCGGCCGGCCTGCGTTTGCACGCGGGCTTTTTTCCGAGGTACTCGATCGAATCCGGGCGGAAAGCGACCTGCTGGTCAATTTGACGACCAGCGGTTTCAATATCACAGAACCCGATATCGGGCGCCAGCGATTGATGCCGGTGGAGTTGGGCCCGGATTTATGCTCTCTTGATGTGGGGTCTCTCAATTTTCGCGACGGCCGGGTTTTCGAGAATCCGCCCGCGTGGGTGGAACTGGCCGCAAAAACGATGCAGGACGCCGGGGTTAAACCGGAGATGGAGGTGTTCGATATCGGGCATATACGTCAGGCGAAGGACCTGATTTCCAAGGGCCTGATTGACGATCCACCGTATTTTCAGCTGTGCCTTGGTGTGCCATGGGGAATCGAAGGGACGCTGGATTCCTTGATGGACATGCAGCGGAGACTGCCTGAAGGAGCCCGATGGTCGGCGTTGGGGGTGGGACCCCTCCAGTTGCCGCTTACCACGCACGCCCTTTTGA
>DSCZ01000023.1 GCA_011048855.1 Desulfobacteraceae bacterium
ATTCTGCTTATTGTTATTTTTCTTCCTGTCATGCTTATTTTAAGTGTGCCCATAGGCGTGGCGCTCGGCTTAAGTGTTGCGATCGCTATTATTGCAGCGGATATGCCAGTCGCTTTCCTAATGCAAAAGATGTTTTTTTCCCTTGATGCATTCCCTTTGCTCGCTGTGCCTTTTTTTATAATGGCGGGAGAGATTATGCAAAAAGGAAGTATGGCAGAATCTTTGCTCAATTTTTCTCGTTGTTTGGTCGGTCATATCACTGGTGGTCTAGCGCATGTCTCGGTACTGACCTGTATGTTCTACGGCGCCCTCAGTGGGTCCGCCCCGGCAACGGTAGCAGCGGTGGGAGGAGTAATGATACCTTCAATGGAAAAAGAAGGTTTTTCAAAATCTTTTTCAACTGCTACAAATGTTTCTGCAGGCTGCCTCGGTGTTATGATCCCCCCAAGCGTCCCGCTCATTATCTATGGAACTACAGCTAATGTTTCGGTTGGTGACTTATTTATTGCCGGAATTATTCCAGGGATATTTATAGGGATTATACTTATGTTTTCTTGCTATTTTCTTTCTAAATTTCATGGTTTTGATACTAAAAGCAAAAAATCAAGTTTTAAACAAACTTTGACTGCTTTGGGGAAAGCAAAATATGCTTTGGCAGTACCTGTAATTGTGCTGGGTGGAATTTATGGGGGCGTAACCACCCCTACAGAGGCAGGAGCGATTGCGGTTACTTATGCTTTTTTTGTAGAGGGAATAATTCTGAAGAAATTAAATGGCACAAAAATATGGGCAATCCTAAAAGGAACTACAATAACAAATGCTACCATTTTTCTGGTTGTAGCGACAGCCTCTGCATTAGGACAGATACTGCTTATTTATAATATTCCAGATGCTCTCGTAGGTGCTCTTTCAGGTTTAGCTGATAAAAAGGTACTATTTATTTTCGTTATTATTATTATGTTGCTTATACTGGGAACGTTCATGGATGCATTGGCTAATATTCTTATTTTGACCCCTTTGTTGCAGCCATTAGTAATGCAGGCGGGCATGGATATGACTCATTTTGGAATAGTAATGATCGCGACTGTCTCATTAGGATTTCTTACGCCTCCGGTTGGCGTTAACCTTTTTGTGGGTTGCGGCATAAGTGGCATTAGTATTGAGAAACTCAGCTATGCGGTTCTGCCTTTTTTATTTATTATGTTAATAGCGATATTTATTTTAGCCTATATCCCTCAAATTGCTCTTTGCTTGCTGTAAAAGAAAAAGGATAGGGTCATGAGAATAGCTTTTTCTGATGAAAAGACTGGAATAGTCGGCCTCGCTGGTCATATTGGGGTAGGCCATGTGCATAGCCATTCGGGTTTTGTTCAAGAAGATGGTGCAGGCTTCGCTGTTGTAACTAATATTCTGAATGAGGCTGCTTCTGTTGATTTACGCATAGCGAAGGTTGAAGTTATGCTAGAAGAAGGAAAAATCACGGTTACTCTAAATGCAGGTGGCACCAGCAGTGCTTTTGCCCGCGGGGGGGTTACTCCTTCCGAGGCTTTACTGTTGCAGAATTCCGTCGGGCAAGATGGCTCTTGTCCCCAGACTCTTGCAAGCAACGTTTTGGGTCGTGTCAACGGCCAAGGAATTTTAGAAGTTCCCTCAGCGTTCATAACAGCTGTCTCTCTGGCAGTAGTAAAAAGCTTTTTGAAAAACTATCCTGATCGATTTTTGTTTTTTCCTGAAGAAACGCCACTGAGTGCCGGTTGTACGCTAGGTACCGTACTACAAGTCGGGGATATTGCAGTTTCAACTATCCTCACCGTCAATGCCGGTCAGGAAGGAATTGGTCCTAATGAGGACACCGAAGGTAACGTTCCGATTGGTAATAAGGGCCGACTTATGCGTCAACTTGGTATGAATTTTTTGCCTACAATAATTGTTGAAGCAAAATCTTATGTACCTTTTTGGAAAGAAAGCATAAATGAGACTACTTTAATTGTCAGGGCCAATGAAGCTTATGATAACACTGTAGTCAGCGAATGTTTGGTCGAGTCGGCCAAAGCCTTTTGCTACCCAGTTTTCCAACCTAGTGATCCATATCCACGAAAAGTTGGGCGTCTTACTGAGGCGACTAAGAAGGTCGCAGGGCAAATAATTTCTCTCGGTAAGGAGCTTTTTAATGCTGAAACATCAGGGGATAAAAATAGAATTGCGGCACAATTGGCTAAAATAATTAAACATGATTTAGGTGGTGTTACCTTTATGAGTAACGATGTGAATGACATCGTTAGCGATGGTGGCCTTCTACCAGGAACAGCTGCGGTCCTGTCATCGGCTGTGACCTCCAGTTATGCGTCCCACTTTAAAATTCCGGTGTTATGTGATAAAGATATTAATATGTATAAAAATACGATTCTAAAAGCATTTAAACTTTTAAAAGATCGTTTGGAAGAAGCTAATAAGCAATTGAATGAGAAGTGTGTTCCCGACAAAGAAATTGATCGGATAGAAAAAATAGCCATTGAGTCCCGTCACCTTCAATGATATCACCATGGGCCGCGCGTTATGGATGTCATCTTCGAAGCAAGTGGGAGAAAGATGTTCATCTAAGTCGCTTTCCAAACGTGCAAGCGCTTTGCATTGGATATAAACTACTTAGTGTCCATCCGGAAATGCCGGATGGGCACAGCGAAGTTTCCAGATCGGAAATGAGGAATTTTGTCCAAGATCAAGAAAATCAAGGGGTTGCGCGGAGACGTACTGGAGTACGTCGCACAAGCAAGTCCGCAGATTGACGAAGAGATTGGGCAAAAGGACCATTTCCGGATGGAAACTACTTAGTTCTCAGAAAGAAGATAGTCCACCGCCAGGGAGCTTCCCCATGATTGCCCGATGATATGCAATTCCTTCAAGCCCAGCGCCTTTCGGACCTGGTGGAGTTCATCCACGAATCTCTCTATGGTCCGGAGAGATCGACAATGGAAAAGCCGTCGTAAGTATCTACGGCGATGAGCCCCTCAAGCCCATCGGGCATTTCCGGATGGACACCAAGCCGAGATATATGTAAAATCTTTTGATTTCAATGTTCAATAATACCTAGTTTCCATCCGGAAATACCGGATGGAAACTACCTAATTCATTATAGAGGGTGGCCATGAAGTCGTTTCGTCCGGGTTTCGAGTTCTGCGGTCCGCGTTCACCTCTGCAGGCTGTCCTGTCTCTTTTCCTGGTATGCCTGTTGGCTTTGCCGTTTATGGCGATGGCGGATGCTCCGCCGATTCAGAGCGCGGCCGAAATCGATTATCCGCCCTTTTCCATTGTCCATGAGGATGGCCGGGCCGATGGGTTTTCTGTGGAATTGATGCGGGCGGCCCTAAAGGCCATGAATCGAGATGTCACTTTCCGCACAGGCCCGTGGGCCGAAGTCCGGGGCTGGCTGGAACGGGGAGAGGTTCAGGCGCTCCCCTTGGTGGGCCGAACTCCGGAACGGGAAAACCTGCTTGGTTTTACTTTCGCCTACATGACCCTCCACGGCGCCATCGTGGTACGGGAAGACAACCGGGATATTCATACGATCGGTGATCTGTGGGGCCGACAGGTGGCGGTCATGAAGGGCGACAATGCCGAGGAGTTCCTGAGACGCGAGGAGCGCGGCATTCACATCCATACCACGCCCACCTTCGAGGGGGCCCTGCGCCGGCTTTCCGACGGCCGGTGCGACGCCGTGGTCATCCAGCGGCTCGTGGCACTTCGTCTTCTCCAGGAGACCGGGATCTCCAATCTGAGGGTCCTGGAGCAACCGATTGAGGGGTTTAAACAGGATTTCTGTTTTGCCGTCAGGGAAGGGGACCGGGACACCCTGGCGCTGCTCAACGAAGGGCTCGCTATTGTCATGGCCGACGGCACCTACCGGCAGCTGCACGCCAAGTGGTTTGCGGCCCTCCAATTGCCCACTGACCGCCGCATCGTGGTCGGTGGAGACCATGCCTACCCGCCCTTTGAATACCTGGAGGAGAACGGTCGACCGGCAGGTTACAATGTAGAGCTTACGCGGGCCATTGCTCTTGAAATGGGGCTCGATATCGAGATTCGGCTTGGGCCCTGGGCGGAGATTGTCAAGGGCATGGAGGAAGGCCGGATTGATGTTCTGCAGGGCATGTTCTATCTGCCTGAACGTGACCTGAAATTCGATTTCACCCAACCGCACGCAGTGCATCATTATGTCAGCTTTGTGCGAAAGGGCGAGGGTGATCCGCCGGTTACGGTCGACGATCTGGCTGGGAAGCGGATCGTGGTGCAACGTGGAGATGCGGCCCACGACTTTCTGTTGGCGAAAGGGCTGGGGGGCCAGGTTTCACTTGTGGAGAGCCAGGAGGATGTACTGCGGCAACTGGCGGAAGGAAAGCACGATTGTGCGCTTGCCGTGAGGATTTCATCTCTTTACCTGATCGAAGAGAATGGATGGAAAAATCTTGTACTCGGACGCCAGGCTTTCCTGCCACTGGAATACTGTTATGCTGCACTCAATAATCGCAAGGCGGTCCTTGCCCAGTTCAGCGAAGGACTGAAAGTCCTTGAGAAAAACGGCCAGTACCGCCGCATATATGACAAATGGCTGGGCGGATATGAGGAGAGGCCCCCGTCCCTCGTGGAGGCCCTTCGCTACTCCGTCATGGTCTTGATTCCCCTGTCCGCAATTCTTCTGGTCGTGTTCCTATGGTCATGGACCCTGCGCAGACGGGTGGCCGAAAGGACCAAGGATCTGCATGAGAGCGAGGAAAAATACCGTTCATTTTTTGAAAACAGTATGGATGCCATCCTGTTAACCGCCCCCGACGGAAGTGTTTTTGCGGCGAACCCCTCAGCCTGTGAGCTGTTTGGCCGCACCGAAGATGAGATAATCAAGCTTGGCAGGGAGGGCCTGGTGGATGCTACGGATCCAAGGCTTCATCTATTGTTGGCCGAACGGGAAAAAAACCGGAAAGCGCGGGGGGAAATAACATTTTTTCGAAAGGACGGCTCCCGTTTTTCCACCGAAGTTACCTCAGCTTCCTTCGAAGACAGCGCTGGAGAGATAAAAACCAGCATGATTATCCGGGACATTACAGAGCGCGAGGCCGCTGAAGCGGAGCAGGAAAAACTCCGATCTCAATTAATCCAGGCACAGAAGATGGAGTCGGTAGGTCGTCTGGCCGGGGGCGTGGCCCATGACTTCAATAACAAGCTGAGCGTTATTCTGGGTTACACGGAGCTGGCCATGGGGGGGCTGGGCAAAACAACCCCGATCTACGAGAACCTCCAGCAGGTCATGGAGGCCGGGAAGCAGTCTGTTAATATCGTGAGGCAGCTTCTGGCCTTTGCCCGGAAGCAGACCATCGTGCCCCGGGTGCTGGATTTCAACGAGACCGTGGAAGGGATGCTCAAAATGCTGAGACGCCTCATCGGCGAAGACATCGATCTTTTGTGGCGGCCCGACACCAATCTCTGGCGGGTTCAAATGGACCCGGCCCAGATCGGCCAGATCCTGGCCAACCTTTGCATCAACGCGCGGGATGCCATATCCGGGGTGGGCAGGATCACGATCGAGACGGAAAACGTGGTCCTGGATGAGAGCTACTGCGCAGACCGCGTTGGGTTCGTGCCGGGCGAGTACGTGATGCTGGCCGTGAGCGACGACGGCTCAGGGATGGACAAAGAGATCCTGGCCAATGCATTCGAGCCCTTTTTCACCACCAAGGAGGTGGGGAAGGGAACGGGCCTGGGCCTTGCCACGGTGTACGGCATTGCCAAGCAGAACCAGGGCTTCGTCAACATCTACAGCGAGCCGGAAAAAGGGACATGTGTAAAGATCTACCTGCCACGGCACAGGGAGGAAACAGAAAAAAAAGTTGGACCGATAGGTGCGGAAACTCCCCGCGGCGATGGCGAGACCATCCTGGTGGTGGAGGACGAGACTTCCGTGCTCCATCTGGCCCGGCGGATTCTGGAGAAGATGGGCTATGTGGTGCTGACGTCGGCTACGCCGACAGAGGCGGTTGCCACAGCACGGGAATACGCCGGGGAGATCCATCTGCTCATGACGGATGTGGTTCTACCGGAGATGAGCGGAAAAGACCTGGCCGGTGAGGTCATGGAGATCCGCCCGAACATCGGGGTGCTGTTCATGTCCGGGTACACGGCCAATGTCATCGCCCACCAGGGGGTGCTGGACAAGGGGGTGCAGTTTATCGAAAAGCCCTTTACTTCCGACGGGCTGGCCCGGAAGGTGAGGGAGGCGTTGAGAACGCGAAAGTCGGAATATGAAGTTGAATAAGAAGGGAGAGCGGCTCCTTCTCATTGAAATCAAGTCCGGAAAGACGGTCGTGGAGGATTTTTTCAAAAAGCTCAAGGTTTCTGCAAACACCTGGAATAACTGGATGTAGGTTTATCCCGATTTTAATTATTATATAAGCC
>DSCZ01000468.1 GCA_011048855.1 Desulfobacteraceae bacterium
ATGGTATATAGTTCTTGACATGAAAGAGGAATGAAGCGATATAAATCTTCATTTGCAGGCGGCCTTCTTTGCGGCCGGCTTTAAACTGCGTTGTTTTAAGGCATAATTTTTCGGACATAAAAGAAAGGGAGGTTGAAACCGTGGGTGAAATCATTGCTCCAATGGCTGGTAAAGTTATCGATGTTCGTGTGAAGGTGGGAGATCAGGTCTCCGACGGTGATGAAGTGGTTGTCATCGAAGCGATGAAAATGGAAATTCCTGTTGTTGCTCCGGAGTCAGGAACTGTCGCGGAAATCACATGCAGGGAAGGAGATGCAGTCGAGGCCGACGGCATGCTCGTGAAACTATCGTGAAGGCCTGCCGGTATTCCGGGCCATCCATTGTCGAACAAAGGACGGCCCGGGGAGAAATAAATGAACATAGAAGATAAGATAGCCGAGCTTGATCGTAGAAACCGCGAAGCCGAGGCCGGCGGAGGCTCCAGACGCATAGAAGAGCAGCACGCCAAGGGAAAGATGACAGCGAGGGAGCGGCTCGGCTATCTGCTTGACGAAGGCAGCTTCGAAGAAATCGATAAATTTGTCGTTCACCGTTGCCATGATTTCGGAATGGAAAAAAAGAAGATTCCGGGGGATGGGGTGGTCACCGGCTACGGGACCATCGACGGCCGAAAAGTGTTTGTTTTTTCTCAAGATTTCACAGTGCTGGGGGGGTCCCTGAGCGGTCCCTTCGGGGAAAAAGTGTGCAAGATCATGGATCTTGCCATCAAAAACGGGGCACCTTTGATAGGACTGAACGATTCCGGCGGCGCGCGCATCCAGGAAGGAGTCGTCAGCCTGGGCAGCTACGGTGAGATTTTCAGACGGAATGTCCACGCATCGGGTGTGGTCCCGCAGATATCGGTGATCATGGGGCCCTGCGCCGGGGGCGCAGTCTACTCTCCGGCATTGACTGACTTCGTGATCATGGTCAAAAAGACCAGCAACATGTTCATCACCGGGCCCGAAGTGATCCGTGCCGTGACAGGAGAGCAGGTAACGCCCGAGGAGCTCGGCGGGGCCATGACGCACAACACCAAGAGCGGAGTGGCACATTTCGCCGAAGATTCGGATAAAGAAGCCCTTGACCGTGTAAAGCGGCTCCTTTCATACCTTCCTCAAAACTGCCGCGAAGCGCCCCCTGCGGTTCAATGCACCGACGACCCGATGCGTACCGACACGGAGCTGAACCAGGTGGTTCCGACGAATCCGCGAAAACCCTACGACATGAAGCAGATCATCGAACGCGTGCTTGACGACGGAGTCTTTTTCGAGGTGCAGCGTCACTACGCTACCAACATGGTTATTGGATTCGGGCGGTTGAACGGGCTGGTGGTCGGAATCGTGGCAAACCAACCAAAGGCTCTTGCCGGCTGCCTGGATATTGATGCCTCCATGAAATGCTCCAGGTTCGTGCGGACCTGCGATTCGTTCAACATTCCGCTGTTGACCTTCGTTGACGTGCCCGGGTTTCTTCCGGGCGTCGGCCAGGAATTCCGGGGCATCATCAAGCACGGGGCGAAGATAATTTACGCCTACTGTGAAGCGACGGTTCCAAAAATAGCCATCGTGACCCGCAAGGCGTACGGCGGCGCCTACGACGTAATGTCAAGCAAGCATCACGGCGGGGACATCAATTATGCCTATCCCACGGCCGAAATTGCGGTCATGGGGCCTGAAGGGGCGGTCAACATCATTTTCAGGAAGCAAATAGCCGAATCCGACGATCCCGAGGCCACCCGTGCGAAGCTGGTCGAGGAATACCGGAACAGTTTTGCAAGCCCGTTCAAGGCCGCTGAGCTTGGCTATATCGACAAGATCATCTTCCCGGAAAACACCCGCCCCCAGCTGATCAAAGCCCTGATGATGCTGAAAGACAAGCGGGAGTTCATCCCGCCGCGGCGCCACGGCAACATCCCGCTTTAATCCACCTTTTTTATGAGAGGTGCCTTTCCGGCATTCGAGTAAAGACGGGGGATTACATAGGTCAAACCAATGTTTCGACTGGAGAAGAACTCATGAGCGGCGATACCAACCTCGAAGAGCTTCGAGAGGCCTATCAGCGATGGAACGAAAAGATTGATAAAAAAGCCACGGCCCGGAAAGAAATGAAAGAGGAGTTCGTCACACTCTCCGGGCTTCCGGTGAACAGGCTCTATACCCCTCTCGACATCGAAGACCTGGATTATTCGTCCGAGCTGGGTTTCCCGGGAGGTTACCCTTACACCCGCGGAGTCCAGCCTACCATGTACAGGGGAAGATTCTGGACGATGCGCCAGTATGCAGGCTTTGCATCGGCCGAGGAATCCAACCGCCGCTACCGATACCTTCTTGAACAGGGACAGACCGGGCTTTCGGTAGCATTCGACCTTCCGACCCAGATAGGCTATGATTCGGACCACGACATTGCGATCGGGGAAGTCGGAAAAGTAGGGGTCGCCATAGATTCCATCGAAGACATGGAAATTCTGTTCAATGAGATCCCCCTCGACAAAGTCAGCACCTCCATGACGATCAACGCTCCGGCGGCCGTGCTTCTTGCGATGTATATTGCGGTGGCCGAAAAGCAGGGAGTGGCCCCCCGCCAGCTGCGGGGAACCATTCAGAACGATATTCTGAAGGAATATTCCTCCCGCGGCACATATATCTTTCCGCCGAAGCCCTCGATGCGGATCATCACCGACACCTTCGCCTTCTGTTCGGAAAAGGTGCCGCTGTGGAACACCATCAGCATCAGCGGTTATCATATGAGGGAGGCCGGGTGCACGGCGGTGCAGGAAGTGGCTTTCACTCTTTCAAACGCGATCTCGTATGTACAATCGGCGCTGGATGCAGGCCTCGATGTGGACGAATTCGGGCCCAGGCTCGCTTTCTTTTTTTGCTGCCACCAGGATTTCTTCGAGGAAATCGCCAAATTCCGGGCGGCGCGCCGCCTCTGGGCGGAAATCATGAAAAACCGCTTCAAAGCGGCGGAACCTAAAAGCATGATGATCCGTTTCCATACTCAGACGGCCGGCTGTTCTCTGACCGCCCAGCAACCGAAAAACAACATCATGAGGGTTGCGTTCCAGGCCCTTGCCGCCGTGCTCGGCGGAACCCAGTCCCTGCATACAAACTCGATGGACGAGGCCTTGTGTCTCCCCACCGAGGAATCGGTCCGCATCGCACTCAGAACGCAGCAGGTGATCGCCCACGAGCTGGGTGTCACCAACACGGTCGACCCGATGGCCGGCTCCTATTTCGTGGAGTCCCTGACCCGCGGAATTTATCAGGAAGCCTTGGACTATATCGAGGAGATCGACAAAATGGGCGGCTCGGTTGCCGCTATCGAGCGCGGCTACATCCAGAAAGAAATTCAGAAGGCGGCGTGGACCTATCAGAAAGAAGTGGAGGAGCAGTCCCGCGTCGTGGTGGGTGTCAACAGATTCAAGATGGAAGAAGAGCCGCCGATGGAGCTAATGCGGGTGGATCCGGCGGTGCGGACGGATCAGGTTGAAAGGCTGGGAAAATTGAAAGCCCGCAGAAACGCCTCGGAAGTGGAAAAGGCCCTTGACGCCCTTGAACGTGCAGCCCGGGGGACTGACAATCTGGTCCCGTACATATACGACGCAGTTAAAGCCTACGGGACGCTCGGGGAAATCTGCGGGGTGCTCAGAAAAGTTTTCGGCGAGTTTCAGCAGGCGGGCATGCTTGGGTAAGTGCAGGATCGTATTTCGGGAGATCGACCGCGATGAAAGAGAAACGAAAAATCAGGGTTCTGGCCGCCAAGCCGGGGCTCGACGGTCATGAGAGGGGCATAAAAGTCGTTGCAAGCGCCCTTATGGAAGCGGGCATGGAGGTCATCTACGCGGGACTGAGGCAGAGCCCGGCGCAGATCGTGGAAACCGCGATCCAGGAAGATGTGGATGTTATAGCGTTAAGCAGCCTCTCGGGCGCCCACGACTACCTTTTTCCCAAAGTCATGGAAATTTTAAGAGAACGCGGGGCCGGGGACATCCTCGTAATCGGCGGAGGGATCATCCCGAAGCCCGATGTCCCTTTGATGAAACAGGCCGGCATCGCCGAAATCTTCGGGCCCGGCACCGACACCCGGGATATCGTGAAATTCATAACGGAAAAAGTCGGCGGGCGGTCGTAGCCCCCGGTTTCTTTCCAGACGTTCCGGTTTCTCGTCGATGGCTTTCACTCTTCTTCTCTATTCAGCCGCCACCCTTATCTGGGGATCCACCTGGTACGGAATCAAGCTTCAGCTCACTCAGGTGCCGCCGGTCCTTTCGGTGGGCTATCGTTTTCTGCTGGCCAGCGCCGTACTTTTCTTTTATTGCGCGGTAAAAAGGCGCCGACTCAGGTTTTCCGGACGCGATCATCTGTTCCTCGCGCTTCAAGGTTCGACCTTGTTCGGCCTGGGCTACATAATGAGCTATTACGCAACGGCCTATCTGACAAGCGGCCTTGTTGCGGTCGTGTTTTCGACCATCCTGCTCTGGAACATATTCAATTTGAGATTTTTCATGGGCCGGCATGTGGCGGCCAGGGCGCTTGTCGGCGGATTGACAGGACTCGCAGGCATCGCGGTTCTGTTCAGGCATGATCTTGCCGCCTTCAGTGCAAGCGAAGGACTCACAGGGCTTGGAATCGCGCTCGTGGGCGCCTATATGAGTTCCGCAGGCAACGTGATCGGCTCAAGCAACGCCGGGGCAGGCATACCGGTCACCCAGGCCAACGCATATGCCATGGCCTACGGGGCACTGCTGACCCTCTCGATTCACTTCATCTCAGGCGGTGAACTGGTCATGGACTGGAGCCCGGGATATGTCGCGCCGCTGTTCTACCTGGCGATCCTCGGATCGGTCACAGCCTTCGGCTGCTATATGCTGTTGATCGGCCGTATCGGTGCCGAATACGCAGCCTATGTGCTTCTACTCGCCCCTGTAATCGCCCTCGGCTTTTCCACCGTTTTTGAATCCTACCGGTGGTGCACCGGATCCGTGGCCGGAATCTTGCTGGTGATAGCCGGAAATCTGGCGATGCTGACGCCCCGGGTCCCGGCCGGCGTGTTGTTCAGGCGGATCGTAAAGCGGGGGTGACATTCCAACCCGACGGGCCGACCACGCATGAGAAATAATGGAGGTTGACGGACCCGGCCGTGGATGATACTTTCGCGACTGCGTCCCAGGATAAATGCCCGTTTTTCAAACATGAAAGGCTTCGACCTGTTCAAAAATATTGCTCGAATTTCCTATACCGCCCTTTCCGGCGGCCTTTTCTGCCTGCTTCTGCCGGCAGCCTTGCTGTATACAGGTGTAACCGGCCGCTACAGGGAAGGCATGAAGGAAAGGCTCGGAATTTTGCAGGTAAAGAACGTCCGCCCTTATGGAATCCCTCGCATCTGGATCCACGCAGCATCTCTGGGGGAAGTCAACGTCGCGTTTTCAGTGATCAAGGCCATCAAAAGAATACTGCCCCGAAGCTCCTTCGTTCTTTCGACCGTGACCCCTCACGGCCGTGACCTCGCCAGGAGCAAAGCCGGGGCCGACACCCGGGTGATTTATGCTCCCCTGGACTTCATTGGCTGCGTTAATCAGGCGCTCAATGCGGTGTCTCCAGATGTCCTGGTATTTGTAGAAACCGAAATCTGGCCGGCCTGGTTCTTCGAGGCCAAACGGATGGGGATTCCCATAGCACTGGTCAACGGGCGCATCTCCCGTCGATCACTGGCCGCATACAGCCGCTTCCGGCCGTTTTTTAAAACCGTCCTGTCACAGGTGGACAGGTTCAGCATGATCGGCGCCCGGGATGCAAAACGAATAATCACCCTTGGTGCGGCACCGAAAAAAATCGAAGTAAACGGCAATGCGAAATATGACGCCATTGCAGAAATGGCCGACCCCGCCCTCGAAAAAAAAATGCGGCGCATTCTTGACATCGATGCACGCACCAAGGTGATCATAGCAGGAAGCACCCGGAGCGGAGAAGAAGAGTCTATTTTCGATGCATACGGACAGATCCTTTCTTCTTTTCCGGACACCTTGCTCATAATAGCTCCCCGTCATATTCAAAGAAGCCGGAACATTTTGTCAATGGCCGGTTCGGCTGGTTTTTCATGCCAGCTCCGCACCGAACTCGGTGAAGGCCGCAGGCGCACCGCCCAGGTAGTGATACTGAACACTTTCGGTGAACTTTTCTCAGCTTACAGCACCGCTACAATCGTTTTCTGCGGCGCCAGCCGCGTTCCTCTCGGTGGCCAGAACCCCTTGGAAGCCGCTTCATGGGGTAAAGTGGTCTGCTACGGCCCTTTCATGGACGATTTTCCTGACGCCCGCGCCATGCTCGAAGAGGCAGGTGCCGGGATCACCGTTTCCGGGGCCGGCGATCTCGCTCGTGAAGTG
>DSCZ01000513.1 GCA_011048855.1 Desulfobacteraceae bacterium
GATATACTCATTCAGCCCCAGAGAACGCAGGATCGCCGAGGCCTGGCGCCCCCGGCCACGGCGCCCCTCAATCACCACCGGCGGCAAACCCATCAGCAGAGGATCAAGCATGGACACCGCGCCGGAATGATTGATGGTATCAAGATAAATATCTCCCAGTGAGATCAACGAAAGCAAGTCGTCACGGCTGGCCAGCGGTTTCAAAACCTTCCATCGACTATCATCAAAGCCGAATTGCAGAGCCGTCTCGCGCAAAGATTCCATGAACGTGATTACCGGATAATCTCTCTGCCAATTATGGTTAAACGGATAAAGAAGCAAGCATGAATTCGGGGTCGCGGCCAGAATACGAGCCCACAAAAGACGCATTCCGGGGGTGATTTTATTTAAATTAGCCCCGGAAACGAAAACCACAGCATTTTCGGAAATCTTCAAATCATCTCGACTAAAGATTTTATCCGGACAATTTTTTTCTTTTCGGGGAAGGAATGCATAAGCTTGGGCCGGACCCTCAAGCAAAATCAGTTTCTCCGTATAAGATTTCTGGGCCTCCGGAGGTTCGGTAAAGGTCCCGGAGAGAAAATAGTCGATTTCCTGCATGCCGGTAGTTACCGGACTGCAGGTTTCCGCCACCTGAATCGGCGCCACCCGGCGTGATGCCAGTAAAACATAAGGACTACTGACGGCGGCAAGATTGGTGGCAAAAACCATAATGCCAATATTCGCTTTACGAATTTCTTGCCGACATAATTCCAGGTTTCGAGGAATGACCGTTAAGCTGGAACATCCCGGAGCAAAAGCAAGAAAATCATCGTGGCTCAGCTCTACCAGCTCTGAAAAGACATGAATTGAAAATCTTGGGCTGCTGAAATATTTAAACAAAGGTAGGGTCACAAATGTTTCGGATCGTTCCGATAACGCCGGCATAAAGATTCCGACTCTCACCTTCGAAGCGGGATCTCCGAAGGATTCACTCACCTCGAACCTTTGCCGTAAGGTGATATCACGGCTCCTTCTGGACAGGATCTCAGCCCGCAGCACCATAACCGAGAGCAAATCGTTATCTGAAAAATATAGCTTGGATGGGTTTTGAAACTCGTAGAAGTACTCGATAAGCAGCTCCCTGCGTCCTCGATTGCTCTCCTCTTCATCCATCGCTAAAGCATGAAAGATCCGGACTAACTCCAAATAATAAGTAAAACAGAAATCCGGCTCATCTTTCTCCAGCATCAGCAAGGGCTGGCGGAGCATCAGATAAACAACGACTTTGACAAGCTCCAGCGGCGCCATGGCAAGCAACTCACCCGAGCTTAGAACACATTTAATTCTATGAGAGGGGAAATAAAGATGGGTAACCAACCAGACCGGAAGCAATCGACCTAAATTTCGTTCCTGGACACAGATTGACAAAAGACCGTCAGCCAAGGCTCGTTCTTTCGACGACAGTTTAATATGGGGGAGCTCGGATTTGGCCAGCTTAAAAAAGATTCGGCTCTCATCCGTCGCAAAATAATCGTTAAGAGAAAAACCTGGTTTGAGCAGTTTTACCGTGAGTTCTTTTCTCATCCTCCGATAATTTTGCTTGATTTGATACACTTCTACGGAGTCGACATTTACCAGCATAAAACTCTCTCACCCAGCTGATATACATTTTCCCAAGCTCCAAGGATGGTCCATCCTAACCTTTTGGGATCATTCTCATTTCTTTCACAACCGACGAAGGCTCAAAAAATCGATACGCTACCGTTGCGACTAAGTTTTTCGGCCATTCTGAAATCATCCGTCAAAATTTCCGCCGGCACGCCTTCAAGCATCTCCTGTGAAAACGTTTGCAGGCTTTGCTGCCATGAAACCAGTACTGCGTCATAAACATTTTCATAGGCAGACGCCACCAAACTGTGATCAAAGAGAGTCAAGGCCTTGCGCCTGGCGTTGATACTGAAAGTTTTTAACAGGTCACGATTAAAGGAGACCGCCAATAAGGCCCGACACAGTTCAACCAAGTCACAATAACCTGTCACCAAACCATCGACTCCATGGCCGACAATCTCAGGCACACCACCAACATTGAAAGCAAGCACCGGAACCCCGCAGGCGAGGGCTTCGATCAAAACCAAAGGGCAGTTTTCCGCAACTGAAGTCATCAAATAGACATCCATCGCCGAATAAACCAAGGCCATCTCCGCCTCGCTACCAACCGCCGGCAGATTAATTATCCTGCCGTTATATTCAATGGTTTTATTGGGGTTGCCGGCACTAATGTAATAACCATCCGAAACCTCTTCAAAAAAAACCTTCAGCGCCGCCAACGTATACTCTCCACCTTTCCAGGAATTTTTCAAGCTGCCCCCGTGAGCAACCCCACCGACCAAAAAGCCATTTTCGGGCAGGCCGAGTTTTTTTCGAGCCGCGAGCCGATCGTAAGGCTTAAAAACTTCAGTATCAATTCCATTAGGGATCACAGATAAAGGGTGATCTCGCAAAATACTGCATTGAACCTTGTCGGCAAGCCATCGCGAGGGAGCCACCACATTAAAACCGGCATGCTGATAAATAAATCTTTTATCGCCAAGCAACCGTGACGCGCTATCCGTTTTAATCGCAGGATAGGTCTTCAGATTAGGGCAGGGACTACAGGAAAAACGCCATTTCTCACAGCCAAAAGAATGGGCGCAATGCCCGGTCAAGGCCTGCATGTCATGCAGCGTCCAAACTATGGGCTTCATTCGACCAAGCAGCAGAAGGGTAAAAGGGTTGAAATAACCGCCATGCAGATTATGCAGATGCAAAACGTCGGCTCGCCGCAACAAGTCGTTGTCCACCAGATAGTGGCTTCCTTGTATGTCATAATAAAGAAGGCCTTTCATCTGAAATTCATCACGCGTTGCTTGATGCGGGCACTGGCGAAAAGGGATCGGATGGCTATAGGAAGCGGAGGTTTCTTTCTTAGCCACCAGCATTACCGAGTCGTGACCCAGGTTCAGCTGGGCCTGACATAGACGCAAAGCAACCCGGGCAGCCCCTCCGCTTTTCTCCAGCGTGTTAATATGAAGAATTTTCACTGCTCACCTGATAGTCGGTAACAAATCAACAACTGTTTCTGGGATTTAGAAGCTCTTCCTGTTTTTGTCTGCGAGAGTTCAACTCGATTCTATCTCGATCTCTGGCATTTCCAGTCAGCCAACCGATAAAAACTTCTTTATCCCAGTTTCTTACCAACCGCCGGGGAACCGCAAAACCATCAAAAGTCAGACCCAGATCTTTCTGAATATTGGCAATGCCAAATTCAAAACCCGCCTTTTTCACCAGGTCTTTGGTTCCTTCCGTAAAATCTCCCTGCCCCCCATAGGGGTAAGAAAAAACCCGAATCGGCTTTTCCAAGATTCTCTCTAAAGACTCTTTCGATCGTAATATTTCCTGGAATTGTTCCGCCTCAGACAAAACCGACAAACGACTGTGACTGACCGTATGAGCGCCGATTTCAATCAGAGGCGACGCCGACAACGCCCGCAACTGCTGTTCATCCAAAACCCGATGCAATGGCCTCGGAGGGACTCCACCACCAGCCCAGTCATACAGTTTATCGATAAAAACGTCGATTTCCGACACCGGGCTGTTACGCAGGAAAGCGGCAATCTCATCGTGCGCCTGCAAACGCTCCGCAAGGGTAACCGTAGGCCAACCTTTTTCATTGCCGGCGTTATCACAGAAAACGATTCTATCGGGAAGCAGACCGTCGGCACGCAAAAACAACCTCTCCAAGGCATCCCACCAAAACTCCTTACGGCTGCCGAGCATGCCAGAAGTAACAAATACGGTCGCGGGGATTCCATATTTTTCCAGCAGGGGCAAGGCCTTGACCAGGTTATCCACGTATCCGTCATCAAAGGTAAGGGCGATAGAACCAGGCATTAAGCTACCGGATTGAACCGCTTTTAACATCTCCACTAAAGGCAGTACCGGGAAGTCCCTTTTCAAGATCTGCAGATGAGCTTCGAAATTAGCCGGACTAACCGTCAAAAGATTACGATCCAGCACATCCTCCGCCACGCGATGATAAATCAACACCATGCCGGATCTCTCACCCCCGCCACTGACGCTCGTCCGCCGGGCTCCGTCCGGCTTCGTGATCCTGGCGGTTACCAACAGCTGATAGTCGGGGTCGTGAAAATCCGCAACCCCGGCCGGCAAATCTTCGAACGCCAGACCATCAAGAAAAGCTTTGGCAACCGCGACATTTCCGTAGGTTTGAACTGCGAAATCAGCTTCCGGCCTTAGAGTGCCGATCAAGGTTTCCATGCTTTTGTTGGTAAAACGCCAATACTCCCCCCAGCGCTCCATGTCATAACGCGAAATCTGGCTGATTCCAGATGCGGTCAACAGTATACTGCCGCCTGGTTTTAGAGCCTTGTAAGCATGTTTCAAGGCAGACCCAAAATCATAAATCATCTGCAGGGTCTGGGTCAGGAGAATACAATCATACTTTTCCTGAGAAATGTTTACTCCGCTGGCCAGATTTCCGACCAAGGTTATGCCTTTCCCCGGAGTAACTCCCAAAACGGTAATCGAATCTATATTTTTGCCGAATTTCGAGGTATAATTTTTGTCCGCGATCTCTAAAACGTGTCCGTGGATAAAGGAATCGTTCGCACGCATAAAAACATCGATATAATAACGATCGACCGGAGTACCCCGATCAAAACCAAATTGACGAGAAACAGGCCTGACGGCAAAACTATCATTTTCCGTGCCGAATTCACCGGGTTGTTTTGGTTTGAACAAACGAATGCCGTAAATTAAAAGAAAAAAACGAGACCGCTCATTTAATGAAAATGGCGGTTTGGTCTGCGGATTGGTAAGTTTATCAAAATCATGCAGAAGATAACGAAAGCCGGCACGATCAAGAATCGACAAAATGGTATGCAAACGTTGCCCGACTTCCGGGAAACCGTGATATTCGATCACCATTTCGTTGATTTTGGGTAAGAGATCTGCACTATCTTTTAAAACTTCTAACTCAGCGCCCTCTATATTGAGTTTCAGGAAATCGACCCCATTTTGCAAATATGGCCTTAACCCGGTAACTTTGATTGAACCAGCCCCTCCTTCGCCGACGAAGATTGAGCTACCGTCAGAATGATCCGAAGTAAATGCCATTTCCCCATCCCGATCAAACAAACCAGCGGCGATAACTTCAATATCGTAAAAGCCATTAATCTCAATATTTTTCCGCAATAAACCGAGTGATTCCGGATCCGGTTCAAAGGCGGTTATTCTGGCTTTGGGGTAAAGCTGTTTGACCATCAGGCTGAATAGTCCGATATGGCTCCCACCATCGATAACAATCGGTTCAGAAGATTTACTCTTGAATGTGTAAATACCGTAAATAAAAATATCCTTAGCCGCCATGTAAAAAGAAAGAAGGTCATGACAAAAAATTGTCAGGCCTCGGTAAGCAACTTGCCAACGACCAAAACGACATTTTTGGGCCACGGCCAAAACGTCTGATAAATCGTCTTGGGCTCGCAGGCGGGTAAACTTATCAGCCGAACGGGATAAATCAGGGACGACCCTATCAGTGACATGCCTTTTTATAATATTATCCAGCTTTTCAACCTGCGCCGCTATTGAGTGATCACGCCAACATCTTTCCTGACCGCGCTGGGCTATTGCGTCCCGCTCTTTATCGTGCTCAAGGTAATAATAAATCTTTTCTACGGCTTCCTCGGCATCTGAATAAGTCTCAACCTCGACTCCCGGCTGAAAATAATTCTCAAGTCCCTCCTCCCTACCAGTCAACAGAAAAACACCGCTCCCCGTGGTTTCAAACAAACGCATATTTCCGGCCTCAGGCAAGATACCAGCGTTAACAGCGATTTTCCCTCCCTGAAGGGCCTTATGCATAGCTAAACCAAAACATGGAGGATGACAACAGGCCAAAACCTCCTCAGGCATTCGCCGCCGATCTCCCATCAGATAAAGCCCTAAGCTAAAACCTCCCGGCTTGGTCGCTTCGCGAGCCAAAGTCTGAAGGAACTTATTTCGTTTTTCATGAAGCGCGGACCACTGACCGACGAATACGACATCGTGTAAAATTTCTTTCCGTGAATCGCCCGCCAACCATTCAACAAATCCAGGATAAAAAAATTCAGTTTCTAAAGCCCCTAAGTTCAGAGCTTGCCGGCGACTATCGGAAAAATTCGACAAAATTATATCGTAACCGCGCCAATCCAGATTGTCGGGGATGTACTCTCCAGCCCAACCGATTATCAAAGGAGGTTTCCAAGGCAGGCTCCGAAAAAAACGCCCATCAAACATAAACGCGTCACTGGCAACAACCACATCCGGTTTAAATACTTTGATCTGCAACGCAAGAACTTCAAAGGGCCAATTTCCGC
>DSCZ01000297.1 GCA_011048855.1 Desulfobacteraceae bacterium
ATCGAATCATGAAAGATTCAATGTACGCGCTGGCAAGAGAATTGCACTGTATGCTGGTTGATATACCGCCGGGCAGTTTTATAGAGCAATTTCTTGAAAAATCATGTTAAGGAATTAATACTGTGTTTTTTCTCACCGACGTGGCGGCCATACCCCCGGTTCTGGCCGCCTGGGTTTTCTCCGTGGGGCGCATATGGGACGCTTTCAGCGATCCTCTCATGGGCCACATTTCCGACAGAACTAAAAGCCCCTGGGGCCGCAGGCGCCCTTATATCCTCTTCGGCGCGCCCTTCCTCGGGCTGTCATTCATCCTGTTGTGGCAGCAGTACAATATCGAGCCGACAATATTGAAACTCCTGGTCTACTGCGGCATATCCATCCTTTTCTTCACGTCATTTACCGTAGTGGCCGTTCCCTATGCCTCTCTGGTACCGGAACTCACCCTGGACTACGATGAGCGAACATCCTTCAGCGGATGGAAAGGCGCCTCGGTCCATGTCGACAATGCGGGCGGTTCGGCCGCAATAACCGGCCATCTTCTGGAACGCAACGTAACGCGCCTTCTTTTTGTACAGGTGCAGCGGGAACATCTCGGTCATGAGGAACGAGGGAAAGCGGCCCAGGCGTCATGGTGCTCAAAACGATCGGTCGAAACCTTTTCCTTCTGTTATCTCGATGAGATGACGGATCTTCAGATCAGGGAATTTACCGCCGACGCCGGCGGGGCCATTTTCTGTTCAAATGACGACGGGGCTCTTCTGGTCTGGCAGAAACTTCTGAGTGCCGGGCTGAAATTGCCCGAACAGGTGAGGCTGGCGGGATTCGACGGAACCCTTGCAGCCGGCGCCATCGGGCTGACGACAGTGGTTTTTGACGGGTCGGCACTGGCGGAGGCAGGCATGAATATTCTTTTGGACAAAATGGCTGGTCGTAAAACAAAAGCTCACAGAAAAATCCCGGCGCGTCTTCGCGCCGGAACCACGACATGAAAGGAGATACTTATGCTTGCAGCCGTTCTCAAGGATTTTGATCAACTGGTACTTGAAGAAATTCCCATCCCGAGGCCTGGTATGGGTGAAGTCGTGGTAAGGATTAAAAGCTGCGGCTTTTGCGCCACAGATTACAAGGCGATCAAGGGCATACGCAGAAATGTGAACTTTCCATTGATTCCCGGCCATGAACCCTCGGGGATAGTGTCCGACGTGGGACCTGGCGTTTCAGGTTTCAAGGAAGGCGATGAGGTCATCTGCATGCCATCCACGTACTGCGGAGTCTGCAGGCACTGCCGTGTCGGTAATACGCATTATTGCGAAAACGCATATACAACCGGCGGGGACGGAATTGAAGATGTTAGGCTGGGAGCTTTTGCTGAATATATGAAGACCAGCGCATCCGCCCTTTTTCGTAAACCGTCCGGCATCACTTTCGATGCGGGGGCCCTGACCGAACCGCTGGCCGGAGCCTGGAAAGGATTGATCCAGTACAGTGAAATGAAGGTTGGCGACGACATCGTCATCCTGGGTGTAGGCGGTATAGGTCTATTATGCCTTATGGTGGCGCGCCGCCGGTGCGGGCAGATTGATCGCGGTGGACCCGAGTGAATATGCCCGGCGGAACGCTGAAGCCCTCGGGGCAACACTTGTAATTGATCCGGATTCATGCGACCCCAAAAAAGCAGTCTACGCCATTCTTCCCGAAGGACCGGACCTTGTAGTGGAAGCGGCCGGACCGATCAAGGCGGGCGAGCTTGCTCGTGACCTCAGGCGCCGTGGCACCCGCTGGAACGTGTTCGGCATTACCACGCACGATAAATTTTGGATGGATGGCTGCGAGACCCATTTCCTGGAAGGCCGGATGGACGCCAGTTTCGGCTGCACATCCATCGGCATGCAGAACGCTATCCGATTGATGGAGCGTGGTGCAGTCGACCCGGCGAAAATCATTTCGCACTGGTTCCCGCTTTCCGAGATTCATAAGTCAGTTGAAATCATGGGTCAGCCGGAAAGGAACAAAATCATTATCAATCCGTAGATAATCCAATGAAAGCCATTGTTAACACCGGAGCTAAGAGGGTTGAGTGGAAAGATTGGCCGAAGCCTGAACCTGGACCCGGTCAGGTCCGGATCAGGACCGCATTCTGCGGCATCTGCGCCACCGACCTGGAGATGATCGGCGGGTGGGAGAGAACCGGATATCCTTCCATCCCGGGACACGAATGGTCCGGCGTGGTGGAACTTTCCGGTGAGGGGGCGGATGAGAGTCTGATGGGAAGAGCATGTGTGGCGGACAACATCCTTTGTGATGGTGGCGAGGTCGGTTTCGAACACCCGGGAGGATACGGGGAATATTTTTTTACCGAGGCCGGAAACATCCGGCTGCTGCCGTCGGAATTTCCATTGGATGCGGCTGCACTCATCGAACCGCTCGCGGTGTGTGTACGTGGAATGAAGCGTCTTGGGTTTATTGAAAAGCGCTCGGCGCTTATAATCGATGACGGTCCGCTCGAACTCATTTTCGCATCTCTCCTCAAGCTAGAAAATGTGCGGAATATCGTTTGTGTTGGCGGGAGGCCCGCACGTCTGGAAATGCCTCTCTCCCTCGGTGCGGACAGGATAGTCAATTATCACGACGATGCCAAAGGCGTTTCGGAAGCGCTTGGAAAGGCTTCTTTCAAGACGGTGGTCGAAGCGAGCGGTACGGCGTCAGGCATCAAGACCGGCCTTGATTGTGCAGCCAGGGAAGGCAAGGTGCTTGCAATAGGAGATTATGGTGCAACCCGGGCGGATTTCCCGTGGAATAATCTTCTCCATAACGAACTGAAGCTCATCGGGTCCAACGCCGGCACCGATGCCTGGGACGAAGCCGTCAGTCTGGCAGTGAGCGGCAAGGTTCCCCTGAAACGATTGATATCGGCAAGTTTCCCCGCCTCTCATTTTGCTCATGCGCTTCGCACGGTGAGTGAATCGCGGGAAGCCGTCAAGATTGTACTCGACTGGCGGGTTTGAGAACAGATGTTGAACAATTGTGTCAGCAAGGAGGATTACATTGTCGAACTTTGAAATGAACTTTCCCCCCAGGTTTATACTCGGTGCCGCAACCGCAGCCTACCAGATTGAAGCCGCCTGGCAGGATGACGGCAAAGGGCCCTCCAACTGGGATGATTTCGCCCACAGGAAGGGGAAAATTGCAAACAACGATACGAGAGACGTTGTCTGCGACCACTATCACCACTATAGGGAAGATGTCGCACTCATGCGCGAAATCGGACTGGACGCGTACCGCTTTCCCATCAGCTGGCCAAGGGTACTGCCGAATGGCAGGGGTGCGGTAAACGAGCCGGGTCTTGATTTTTTATGACCGCCTGGTCGACGAATTGCTGGCATCCGGTATCGAACCCTATGTCACGCTCTATCACTGGGACCTGCCGTTCGAGCTGGAAAAGAAAGACGGCTGGCGCGCAACGTCAATAAGGGGCGTATTCGCAGAATACGCCTCCCTGATGGCGAGGCGTCTGGGTGACCGCGTCAGGAACTGGATCACGCTTAACGACCCCTGGATGTTCATATTCATCGGTCATCTTCTGGGCATGCATGCACCGGGGTACAAGAACCCGTGGAAGGCCATGCGCGTCCTTCACAATGCCCTTTGCGCACATGGCATGGCGGTGCAGGCAGTCAGGGCCGAGCGTCCGGATGCAACGGTCGGTATCACACTGAGCCTTTCTCCCATCGAGCCCGCAACAGATACCGAAAAGGATAGAAAAGCCGCCCGCATGGCGGATCTCTTCATGAACCGCATGCTCCTAGATCCAGTTTTCGGACGGGGCTATCCCATGGAAATGCAGAAATTGCTGCACCTCTTCTTTCCGAAGGTTACCGAGGACGATCTTGCGCTTATCGCCACTCCGATCAATTTCCTTGGAGTGAACACCTATACGCGCGAATTTATACGCTACGATTGGCGCGTGCCCTTTCTTCACTTCTGGTCAAGTTTGGCCGATGTCCCTCAAAGCGATTTCATACGTAACGGGGTTCAGTATACGGACATGGGTTATGAGGTCTATCCTCCGAGCATCTATCGCGTTCTGACCCGTATACGTGACGAATACGGCAACCATCCGGTGATCATAACCGAGAATGGTTCATCATTTACCGATATCGTTCAGAACGGCGTTGTCGATGACCCCAAGCGCATCGCCTATCTTGAAGGCTATCTTAAAGAGGTCTTGCATGCGGCGGCTGACGGATGCGATGTGCGCGGCTATTTCGTGTGGACGCTTATGGACAATATGGAATGGAGTTTCGGTAATGCCAAACGACACGGTCTTGTGTATGTGAACTTTGCCAATTGCCAGAGGATACCCAAAGCCTCGGCCATGCGCTATGCAGAGATCATTCGCAACTCACGATCCATCAGGCAGCCGATCACCTGAATTAAAGGGAGGTTTGAACAATATGAAGGCGGTCAAAAAGCTACCGGTGATAACCAAGGTTTCCTATGCAATGGGCGATCTGGGCGCCAATATGGTCTGCCAGTCGGTTGCCCTGTATTATCTTTACTTTCTTACGGACGTCACTTTTATGCGAGCCTCCCTTGCCGGGATATCCTTGATGCTGGTGCGCTGCGTTGATGCCTTTTCCGATCCTCTGATAGGATATTTTTCAGACCGGACAAGGACTAGGTGGGGCAGGCGCCGCCCCTACCTGCTGTTCGGCTCGTTCGGCTGCGGCCTTTTCTTTTTCCTTCTCTTCACCTACCTTCCCATTCGCGACCAGGGCCTTTTGTTCGACCATGCGACATTCAGTTATTTGATTTTTTATATCTGCTTCTCCCTGGTGAACATCCCCTATTCCGCGCTTACGCCCGACATGACGCAGGATTATGACGAGCGCACGAATCTCACGGCCTACAGGATGACCGGTGCCATCATCGGCATGTTCGTTGCCGCAGGATTGACGAGTGAGCTCATTAAACTTTTCCCGAATGAAAGGATCGGATACAGCCTGACCGCAGCCGGATACGGTGTGCTGTTCATCATCCTGACACTCATCGTCTTCTGGGGGGTAAGGGAGAACAGGGATTACTCTGTTAAGCATGATGATACGCCGATGTTCCGACTGTATCTCAATTCGTTCAAGAACAGGCCTTTCGTGATGGTCCTGCTGGCCTACATTATGGTGGAGCTCGCGATTGTCCTGATAAGCTCAACTCTTATCTATTACATGGAATATTACATGAAGAAAAAGGAGCTTCTTAGCACCATATTCCTGACCATGTTTGGCTCGGCCCTTATCTGCATACCGCTCTGGGCGCTCATCAGCAAACACCTGGGCAAAAAGTGGTCATACTTCATGGGCACAGGCCTTTTTTCGATTGCCATGATATGCATATTTTTCATCAAGCCCGAAGATATACTGCTTCTTTATCTGCTGGCCGCACTGGCGGGTATGGGACTCTCCACCGAATTCGTCTATCCATGGGCCATGATGCCGGACACCATCGAATACAACGAGCTCATGACGGGAAAACGCAATGAGGGCGTCTTCTACGGGATGCAGAGCTTTGGCCCCAAATTGAGCGGAGCTCTTGCAGGGCTTTTGGCCGGAGAAGTCCTTACCCTGGTTCATTATGTACCTAAACTCGTAAACCAGTCGTCTGAAACGCTTCTCGGGATACGCCTTATCTTCTGCATTGTCCCCGTACTTTTCACGGGGATGGGGATGGTCTTCATCGCTCTTTACCCGATAAGCCATAAAAAATTTCAGGAAATTGTTGCCGAACTTGATAGGCGCAGGGCCGCACAATCATGATGAAGGCAGTTCATTAAGTGTTGCCCAAGAAAAACTTGGGTGGTGTGGTCGTATTCTTCAGTTTGTTCTTGCCATGATCCGGCATGCAAGCCGTCTTCTTTGTCTGTTCTTCATGTGTCCCGGACTCGACTATAATACCTTGATTCATCACATGGATGAAATTCGCCTGCACGGCGTTAGTGAACCTGTGGAATCGAGGATCGTGAGTATCGCCCAACATCATGTGAGGCCCATAGTCCGGGGTAAAGCCGGTGCATCGGTTTAATTCGGCGCCAAGGTTGAAGTGAGCCTGATAGATTGTCATGAACCTTGAAAAGAGGCTTGCTGTTTTGTGTGTTATTATGTGCATCCTATGAGGAGGTTATTAATCAGTGTGAAGCAGCAGTACAGGGTTTCCATGACCTCGATGCCGGCGGTTGACTTCTGAATTTGCATAAAGCAGACTTTTTCAGGAAAGCCCATTTATACTTGATAAAAAATGTAAAATATGTTATTTTATAATAATATACATAGTTATAAAATATGTTCTTGTTAATGCCATGGCGACCGGCGCCGTATAGTATTTATC
>DSCZ01000179.1 GCA_011048855.1 Desulfobacteraceae bacterium
TATCCCATCCGCTCGAAAAGGCGGACCTGGTAGTTTGCCTGGGAGGAAGTCCCGTCGAGCGCGGCCTGGAAGCGGCGGAGCTGTTGAAGGAAGGCTATGCACCCCGGATTTTTATTTCCCGCGAACAACCTCCGGAATCCCTGGACATTCTCAGGGCCAGGGGAGTTGATTTTCCGGAAAGCCACGAACTGACATACGAAATGCTCGAAGCTTTCGGTTTGCCTCCGGAATCTCTTATCATTTCGGATGATCCGGTGTCTTCGACGGCTGAAGAAGCGGAGCAACTGCGAAGAGTGGCCATCGCCGAAGGCTTTTCCCACCTGATAGTCGTTACCTCACCCCAGCACAGCCGACGGGCCTGGATAGCGTTTCGTCATATGTTTAAAGACAGCGAGGTTTCCGTCAGCATCCGACCCACGCGTTTTTCCGGCTTTGAGCCGGAGAGATGGTGGAAAGAGCCTCGTTATGCGCGCCGGGTGATTTTGGAATACATGAAGATTTTGTGGTACCTGTGGATTCTGTGAGCGGAAAAGGCCACGGGAGGATCAACGAGATTTATGCGCCCACAGCATGTGGCCTGCGGTATTTATGTCAAAGCCCCCGGTCTTGAGATAGGCTGCCATGGCCTCCATGTTATGATTCGGCCCGGTTCCTTTGTGCACTTCCATGGCGATTCTTTCAACCCTGGCCAGATATTTCCGTGGGCACCGGTAAAGGATTTCATATTCGGATCCTTCGCAGTCGAGCTTTAGAAGATCGATCTTTTCCAGGTTCTGCTCTTCGAAAAGATCTTGGAGCGTGACGCACGGGACCTCCAGCGGAATCCTTCCATCCACGGAAAAAACCGTCGCGGCGGTGGTAAATGCGTCTTGTGATTCTACCAGAAGTTTCACGCTTCCGCTTGTGCCGTAAACGGCCACGGGCAGCACGGTTATATCGATGTTCGGGTTGATTTCGGCGTTTCGGGAGAGCTGGGCGAGGTTGGCTGGAATCGGTTCACAGCAGACAATCCGGGCCCCGGGCCGCATCCGGGCGACAAACAGGCAGAAAAAACCGGTGTTTGCGCCGATATCGACCACGACCGGCCGTTCAGGAAGAGGTTGATCCAGACCCCGCAGGTAGCAGTCTTCAAGGAAAATTTCCTTGAATTCATGGTAGAGGCTCAAGGGAACCTCCATTTTAATACCGTTCGGGAGGAGAAAAACAACGGGGTCTTCACGGTTTACCCCGAACTTCACCCCGAAGTGTTTCCACCAGTTGGAGACATTTGTGAACAACTTGATATAACGTTTCATTTCTGCAACGCAACTCCGATATTAAGCTTGACCTTTGAAAACTTTGGCATATAAAAAAGCCGTTTGAAAAGCTTCGGCGGCGAAGGTTCATTCCAGGCTTTTCCATTGACCGGCCCCCGGCTCTCGCCTATAATCCGCAGCGTCTATTATGCTTTTCAACTATAGATAAAACAAGGGCTTTTTGTTTTCGGTCCCGGGTTTCGGAGCCGGGGCCGGGGTCGGCCCCATCTTTTTACCCCTGATTTCAAGAGAGCGCAAAAAGATGCTTTCGGCATGCGTGATATGTTTGAATGAAGAGCGTAACATCACCCGCTGTCTTTCGAGCCTGGGTTGGGTCGACGAACTCGTGGTCGTGGACTCGGGAAGCAGGGACCGCACGGTGGAGATCGCCCGGTCTTACACGGACCTGGTGTATCACCGCGACTGGACCGGTTATGCAGACCAGAAAAATTTTGCGATGTCCAGGGCGCGGGGCGACTGGATTTTGAGCTTGGATGCAGATGAGGAAGTATCGGAGGAACTGAAGCAGGAAATCGGCATAGTACTTGCCTCAGAGCCGCGGGAATGCGGTTTTAAAATTCCCCGCAGGTCTTTTTACCAGGGCAGGTGGATCAACCACAGCGGTTTCTATCCGGACAGGCAGCTCCGGCTGTTCAGGCGTGAGTGCGCCCGGTGGGTGGGCCGCCGGGTTCACGAGCGGGTGGAAGTGGACGGTTCGCTCGGAAAACTTAAAAGCGATCTTCTGCATTACCCCTACAAGGGGGTAATATCCGGGCAGCTGAAGACGGTGGATGCGTTTTCAACCCTTCTGGCAGAGGACCTCCGGGACCGGGGTGCCGGTTTCCACCTGTGGCTTCTCATTGTACGCCCTGCTTTCAAGTTTCTTGAGGTCTATGTTTTAAAGAAGGGGTTTCTTGACGGCGTTCCCGGGCTGATCATCGCGGTCACATCGGCTTATGCGCTGTTCGTCCGCTACGTTAAACTGCGCGAGATGGAAAAAGGCATCGGCGATTGATATGCAGCCGGATCTATCAATCATTGTCGTAAACTACAACACATCGGATTTCCTTGAAGTCTGCCTGGAATCCATTTGGAGGCAGACGGGAGCGGCGCATCAAACCGTTGTTGTGGACAATGCCGGCGAGGACGGGGGCGCGGAAATGGTCAGACGTAAGTTTCCGTGGGCTTTCTTGATCGCAAATCAATCTAACGCAGGTTTCGCACGTGCGAACAATCAGGCGTTGAGTTACTGTGGGGGTCGGTATATCTTCTATTTGAACCCCGACACCGAGCTGCAGGAAGGCGCGTTCGCCCGGATGACGGCCTATATGGATGCAAACAGGCAGGTTGGGCTTGCCGGTTGCAGACTCGTCAACCCGGACGGCTCGCCCCAGTCTTCGACGGAGGCACGCTACCCCGGGCAGAAATACGCAGCCGGCGAACTGAAAGGCCTCGGCGGTGACATCGCCTGGGTGATGGGGGCCGCTATGGTGGCGGAAACCAGCCTCATAAAGACTTTGGGCGGTTTCGACGAACGTTTCTTCATCTACGGGGAGGATGCCGATCTGTGCCTCCGCGTGAGGAAGGCCGGTTTCCAGATAGGGTATATCGACGATGCTGTGGTGGTCCACTGGGGGGGACGGAGCGAGCGGGACAACGAGCCGTTGGAGGTCTGGAGCAGGAAGTTCGCGGCCGAGATGATTTTTTACCGCACCCATTACCCCGGCAGGGCTGTTGGTGCGATCAGAAGGGCACATTTGATGAAGGCGCTTTGGAGGGTTGCAACAATAAGGCTCTCACTTCCTTTCATCCGGGAGAAGAGCGGCGCCCTTGCGAAGCTTGAACGTTATCGGCACGTATTAAAGGTTTTGGGGAATGCAGCTGAAAAATAACCGGTTGTCACTGCGCCGGCCTTTACTCGCCTCGAGTTAAATCGTTGTCAGTGGAGCGGAAGCGGAACGGTTGTCGTTGTCGTAATTGCCATCGATCTTTTTGGAGTGCCGAAATGAAATTTTGGCCTGGCCCGCACGGCCGGTGTAAGTGTTGGTGTTGGTGGCGCCTCTTTTTAAATTAGTTCTTTTTTCCGCCGGCTGATAGCTGATCTCTAATGTTCTGTGGGAGCGGATTGTATCCGCGATATCCTTGTTTTTATGCGCAGTTGCGGGCCATAATCGCACTTACAAAGTGCTCCCACGCTGCCGATCTGGATTTTGATTTTAATGTTTTGTAGTAGCGACGTCCCCGTCGCGAAATCTTTATTTTTCGGCATGGACGTCGGAATCGGTATCAGCTGTTTTCCAGGTAGTGATTTCGGTTCCGAATAGCTAATGGCTAAATGCTAACAGCCTCTATTCCGGCCGCGGCGGGAGTGAGTCCTTTCCTCGGGTTATTTATTGACGTTTAAATTTATTTCAGCGTAAACAGAGGTTTAGATGAAAGTCGCGGTTGTGGTGCCAAAATACGGGCTTGTTGGAGGCGCCGAGAGGGTGGTCTTCGAGCTCACTGAGCGTCTGGCGCTTCAGGAAAACATGGACATCCATGTGTTTGCCAACGCCTGGCGCGCAGGCCTGGCCCCCGTGACTTTCCACCGGATTCCCCGAATCGCTTTCCCCCGCTGCTTGAGGCCCCTGGCCTTTGCATTTATTACCGCCCGCATGACTGCACGGCAGCGGTTCGATTTGATACACAGCCACGAGCGCATAATCGACATGGATGTTTTTACCATGCACGGAATTCCCCATCGGACATGGGTCCACGAGGCCCGCGGCAAGCGGATGAGCCTCTTTGACCTGGCGGTGGACCGGGTGGAGCGGAGGGGGATCACGCGGGCAAAACCATTTATGCTTCCGGTGTCTTCCCTTGTGAAGGACGAGCTGCGCAGGGTGTACTCCCTGCCTGAAGACAGGCTCAAGGTGATACATCCGGGCATAGATCAAAAGTTTTTCCATGCACTGGAAAGGGAACGGCTTAGGGCCGACTGGGGTTTCACGGAAAATGATGTGGTGATTTTGTTTGTCGGGATGAATTTCGAGATAAAACGCCTGGATCTTGCGATGGAAGCCCTCGCCTCGGCTATGCGCAGCCGACACAGTGCTCGACCCTTGTTGCTGGTTGCAGGCCGGGGGGATATAAAACACTATAAGGCCCGGGCGGAGGAACTTGGAATCTCGAAACGGGTGAGATTCGCAGGGGTGGTTGAGGATATGGCCGCCTGTTATGCTTCGGCCGATGCTTTTTTTATGCCGAGTCGGTTTGATACCTTCGGGCTGGTTGTCCTCGAAGCCATGGCGGCGGGGTTGCCGGTGATCATCACCGACCGGACCGGAGCTAAGGATGTCGTGGTCTCGGGCCGCGAAGGGTTTGTCATTCCTGTGGATGCTTCTGCTTCCGTTTATGCGGAGTGCATAGGCCGTCTCATGGACCGTGATAAGCGTGAAGAAATGGGAAGTCTTGCCCGAACCGCTGCGGCAGCGCATTCCTGGGAAGGAGTGGTATCCCGGGTGGTCGAGGTGTACCACAAGGTTCTGGGTGTGGGCGGTAAGTAATGGAAAACGCATCAGTTTCATGTATTATATGTGGATCGTCAAAGAGAAGCACGCTTTTGTCTGTCGATGGTTGGACTGTCATGCGCTGCGACCGCTGCGGATTTGGCTTCCTGGATCCGCGTCCGTCCTCAGAGGAGATCGCCCGGCTGTACAGGAGTGCATATTTCACAGAGCGTTACGATGGGGGGCTGGATACCGGTTCGGCGCTTTTTACAAAGCGAATAAGCGGAGAGTCTCACCGTGTCCGTTTCATCCGCAGGCTCGTACGGAAAGGGATGCTTCTCGATATAGGCTGCGGCTACGGTTATTTCCTTTATGCATGCAGGCAGGCGGGTTTTTCCGTACAGGGCCTGGATGTCTCCGATTGGGCTGCAGGGTATGCGCGCGATACCCTGGGGATCGACGTAACGGTTTCGAATGTATCGGCGGGAGTTTTTAAACCCGAAAGCTTTGATGTTATAAGTATGTGGCATTCTCTCGAGCATATGACGGATCCCCATAGGGCTCTGCGTGCCGCATCCTTGTGGTTGAAGCCCTCCGGGGTGCTTGTCGTGGACGTCCCCAACCATTCAGGTACAGACGCCCGGCGCATCGGAAAGGAATGGGACGGGTGGTCGATCCCCTACCACTTCTGGCATTTCACGCCGGAAACCCTTATCCGATTGCTGGAGGTCCACGGCTTCCGGGTGGTAAGACGCAAAACGTACCATTCCGACTGGGTCAAAAAGAAACTCTCGCGCACCATGGTGTTGAAACCGGTGGCCCGGCTGATCGCAAAAATGTTTTCCGGCACCAGCATTGCGGTCGCTGCAGCGAAGCGTTGACCAAAATCAGTTTCCAAGGCATCTGTCGATGAGAATGGTGACGTCCGAAGGTTCAAGCTCGTCCAGGCAACAGCTTTTGCCCGCGTCGTTGCAGCCCTTACCTGCACACGGAACGCAGGGAAAAGATTTTACTGCAACGAGGTGCTGCGGCCCCTGCGGTGCCCATACTGCCGTGAGGGAGGGGCCGAAAATGCCTACAGTAGGGGTTCCAACCGCGGCGGCGATGTGCAGTGCGGCGGTGTCGACTCCGACCACCAGGCCGCACATCTTGAGAAGGGCCGGGAAAAGGCCGAGCGGGGTTTTTCCGGCCAGGTTGAAGACCCCTTGCCGGAAACCACCAGCCAATTCGGTCGCCCGGGCCTGGTCCTCGGGGGCCCCTGTCACCACAACCGATACGCGGTGCTTTTCTTTCAGGTGCTTGATGACCTGCTCCCACTTTTCCGGCGCCCATTCCTTGTAGGACCAGAGGGAAAAAGGGTGCACCGCGACGACCTGCGCTCCTTCGGGCACGCCGGCGCCTCGCATGACGGCCGCTGCTTCTTCAATGCGGGCCGGTGTTACAACCAATTCGGGCGGCGGGACTTCGACCGGTTCGACCAGCAGCGGTGCCAGGATATTTATGTGATGTTGCGCTGCATATTCGATCAATTCAATATCGGGGCCCGGTCTTACGGTGTGGGTAA
>DSCZ01000137.1 GCA_011048855.1 Desulfobacteraceae bacterium
AATTAAGAGAAGCGGTGTGAAAACCATTCTCCATATTTGCGGTGACACGTCGGATCGCCTCGAGACAATGGCCGAAACAGGCGTGGATTGTTTGAGCTTGGATGAAGCCGTGGATTTTGCCTACGCCAGGAAAGTTCTGGGCCCGTCTTTTTGCCTGATGGGAAACATCAACACCTCGCTGATGGCGGTTGGAGACCCCGAGTCCGTAACCGAGGCAACCCTGGAATTGATCCAAAAAGCGGGAAGACAGGGAAATCTGATCGTCAGCGGCGGCTGTGGGCTCAGCGCAAATGTACCTGCCGAAAATATGAGGGCGATGATCGGGGCGGCAAGGGAATTCAGGCTGTAAAATTTTACAATATTTATGTTCGTTCATTTGTATACGCATCCATGTGAGATGGAAACCAACTTCCATTTCAAGCCGGTTCAATGGATTGAAACCTTACAGGAGTTTTCAAATATGTTCTCAGCTAAAGAAAAAGAGGATTTGCTTAAGAAAATACACGACTCGGTGGTGGAGTTTGAAGAAGAAGTGACGGCCGATCTTTGCCGGCAGGCCGTTGATAGCGGCATCGACGCCCATGACGCCATCATCGGTGGTTTGGCGGAAGGAATGGTGACCGTTGGAGCAATGTATGAAAGAAACGAATATTTTGTACCTGAACTGCTTCTCTGCTCCGATGCTCTTTACGCGGGGCTCGACATTTTACGGCCACATGTCAGGGCAGGAACCGAACAGGTCAGGGGCAAGATCATGATAGGGGTTGTTGAAGGGGACATCCACGATATCGGAAAAAGCCTTGTGAAAACCATGTTCGAAGCGGCCGGCTGGAAAGTTTTTGACTTGGGAAAAGATGTCAAAACCGACCGATTCGTTTCGGGAGTGACACAGCACGACCCCGATGTGATAGCTCTTTCCGCCCTGATGACCACGAGTATGCTGGCCATGCCCAAAATAATCGAGGCGGTCAAGGCGGAAAAACCCGGCGTGATCGTGATGGTGGGCGGGGCCCCATTGAACCACGATATCGCTCGGAGGTATGGGGCAGACAGCTATGCCGATGATGCAGTTTCAGCCGTACACGAGGCTGCACGTCTTTTTTCAAACTCCGTTCCAGATTGAAGGGCTGAAGTCTATAATACAAAAAATATAATAGTAAATAATGGTAAATTATAAAATAAAAGGAAGTTATACATAATGAATAAATCAGCCCGCATTAAGGCTCTTTTGACTGGAAACCGAGTCGACCGTGTTCCTCATTTCCCGTTCATACTTGGATTTTGCGCAAAGAACTTAGGCCTTCCGATAGCGACTATATATAATGATGCCGAAAAAAGCTTCGACGCCCAGATGAAGACGTTCGAGCAGTATGGAGTTGACTGGGGTCCGATATACGGCTATGCGTCATACGGCACATGGGAGTTTGGAGGCGAGGTGGAGATGCCCTCGGGGAACTACCAGCAGGCGCCTGCTCATAAAATGTTCCCGGTGAAATCCGAATCGGACATTGATTCAATAACACTACCCGACGTAAAAACCGCGGGGTGTCTTCCGATTGCGATGGCTTTTTCAAAACTTCAACAATCGCATGGCACTCCGATTTCAGTCGTGCTGGGTGGAAATTTTACAATCGCCGGCAATATCTGTGCGGTGGAAAAGCTTTGCCGATGGATGCTGAAATCGCCTGAAAGCGCTCATAAGATAATTCGTCTTGCCACAGAGCATATAATCGAAATTGTGAGATACTGGGCCGATACCTTCGGTGCCGAAAATGTTATCCCGCAGTTCTGGGAACCTCTTGCGGCCAACCTGATCATATCACCACGCCAGTTCAAGCAATTCGTTTTTCCGTATCTTGTGGAGACGGGGGAAAGGATCCTGGCCATGGGAGTCCGGCACATCCTTCACCATATTTGTGCCGATCATAACGCAAATCTTCCGTACTGGGCCGAAGTGCCGATGGGGGATCCCGGGCTTTGCAGTTTCGGGGAAGAAATCGATATCGACAAAGCAATCGAATTTCTCGGTGAGAAGGCGGTGGTTATCGGCAACCTCGACCCCTCCCTGTTGCTGACCGGGCAGCCGGAACAGATAACGGAGCGCTGCAGGGAAATCATCGAAAAGGGGAAGAAGGCGCCGCGGGGTTTCATGTTCAGCTCCGGATGCGAAGTGTCCCCGGAAACACCCGGATATCATGTGTATTTGATGAAGAAGGCAATCGAGGAATTCGGCGTCTACCCATGAGACTTGCCGGGCTTTGATCCGGATGGGAACCAGCGAGTAAGATCAGAAAGCTTTTCGATGATGGTTGCACCTGTTTTGATCCCGTAGAAGACGTTTTTCCACGATCACCCTCCAACACCTCGCTCTGCTTTGAAAGCACTTCTGAGTTGGCCGCAGGCGGCGAGGATATCCCTTCCCTTGCTTTTGCGGATAACCGCGGTGTAGTTGTGATCCACCAGCACCTGCTGGAAGGAGAAAATTCTGTCAGCGGGCGAGGGGGCCATCGGTGAAGCCGGGTGGGCGTTTAGTGCAATCAAATTTATCTTGGCGCGTATTCCGGATAGTATTTTACACAACCGAAGAGCGTCGCGGTCGCTGTCGTTGATCCCGTTTATCAATATGTATTCGAATGTAATCATCCGCCTGTTCGGAAGGGGGAAGGACCGGCAGGCTGCAAGGAGTTCGTCCAGCGGATGAATCCTGTTCACCGGCATAAGGAAGCTTCGAGTTTCATCGTCAGCGGCGTTCAGGGATACAGCCAGGTTTACCGTCAGCTCTGCGCCGAGACGGATTATGCCCGGCACCAGCCCGCAAGTGGAAAGCGTCACCCGCCTGTGGGAGAAATCCAGGCCATCCGCCGATATGATGTTTCTCACCGCGCGCGCAACCGCCTCATAGTTCGCAAGCGGTTCACCCATACCCATGAAAACGATGTTGGTGAGGCGGGACGGATCATCCAGTGTCCGGCGCACTTCTATCACCTGATCGATGATTTCGGCCGCTCTCAGATTTCGAACCAGGCCCTGGCTGCCGGTCATGCAGAATCTGCAGCCCATCGCGCAGCCTACCTGGGAGGAGATGCACAGCGTGAGGTGACCTCTTTCCGGAATAAGCACCGTTTCGACCGTATGTCCGTCCCTCAGGTCAAACAGGTATTTGCGCGTAGTATCCTCTGAAGTGAGCATCGAACGAAGCTTCAGGTTCGTGAGAAAAGCCGATTCTTCGAAAAGTTGTCTGGCGGCGCGGGGAAGCGTGTGCATGCTCTCGAAATCCGCTGCAAGCTTTTTGAACAGCCACTCGCGGATCTGTCTGCCGCGATATCGTTTCATGCCGAGGGATTCGACCCATCTTTCGGTCTCCTGAGCATCCAGGCTTTTGATATCGCATTTTTCTTTTAAATGCATTTCAAGGGCTTTCATTGCAGCTAAAAACCTGATGAAACCGTCAAACGTTTCCCGGCATCGCTTTCTGCGGGGCCGTCAATTGCTACACCGGACTTTTTTTACGGCTTCCGGGGTTCATTGTGCGCAACTCGGCAAGTTCCCATACGTAGTCGTAGAGATGCAGTCCTTTGCTTGCTGCGATTATTTCACCGTCTTCGACTCCTATCTCACCGGCCATGTATTCCTTCATAAGTTGAAGCGCGCCGAGATTTGCAGGGAAACCGTTCCACAGGTCCCATGACCTGAAGTAAAGGATGAAGTGAAGTTTACCTCCGGAAATCCTGGTGTCCACAAGACGAAGGCACGGAGGGTCATCGAGGGCGGTGTCGGTGGGTTTACCGACTTCCATGCAGGCCTGGTTGGTCCCCGGGCCGTGTTCCCTGTACATGGTTATCACGTCCTGGATCTGTTTTTCCAGGCGTTCGCCGTAGGTGTAATCCTCCCCGGGCTGCTTGACGGCGGTCATGAGATACGGAAGATAGGATTCCAGGTAGCCGTCTGCCACGGGGTTGGGTATGCCCAGCGCAGGGGGGATGTCCGGCAGGAGCGGCCTGGTGCCCGGGTGGGTGATATGAACCGTCAGGTGGTCGAATTCCAGGCGTTTTTGCCCTCGGTAGCTGCCGTGGTCGATCGTGTACTCCCTTCCTTCATCCAGTATCGAGTACACGCACTGAAACCAGGCATCCGGGAGATCTCTCGCTGTTATGAAATGGAGCTTCATGCCTTTCTCCTAATGGTTTTATATCCCGCGAGGGGATTTCAGACGGCACATTTTGTATCACGCCCCCTCGGCTAAGGCAAGAGCCAGGAAGTTCCATATTTCAAAAAACTCGTTGTCAGCGAAGTGCAAGCGGAACGGTTGTCGTTGTCGTAATCGACTCTGGCTCCGTATCTGCGTCGGAGTATCTGGAGTGCCGAAATGAAATTTTGGCCTGGCCCGCACAGCCGGTGTAAGTGTAAGTGTAAGTGTTGGTGTTGGTGTCAGTATCGGTATCGGCGTCGGTATCGTCTGTTTTCCAAGTAGTTCTTTTTTCCGCCGGCTAATAGCTAACGGCTAACAGCCAACAGCTCCTCTCCCCTCCGCACCCGGGGTAGAGAATCCGGACAGAACGAGAAAACCCGCAGGGCCGGCAAACCCTGCGGGTTTAAGGGTGAGAGGTGCACAGGCCCACAGGCCTGGGATGAAGACGATTACAGCCGCTTTGATAATCGGAAAAACAGCGCGGCCGGGGAAAGCACCTTCCAGGCGGGCGGCTTCACCGGGCGGCATTTGAACATCATGAACAGTCGCTGTCGCAGTTTACCCACATTCGGTTTAACGTTCCGGACATGCCCACCCGGGAAGCCTTTTCCGCAAAGAGCCACCAGAAATGATCAGGGTCAACACTCGATTCAACGCCGGAAAACCGGCACCAGCTCAGCTCGAACAGTCGCTCAACAGTGGTGGCAATAACTGATCCGTCGCAATGGGCCAGTTGAAGACCTGGACGGTACCCATATGCCTCTGCAAATCCCGTGCAAAAGAGGTCGGAAATGTCATAACCCCCATTCTATTGCAGATTCCGGTTTTTCGTGAGCCTGAGGGCCGCGGGCCACCTGTTAAGAATGCTGACGGAGTGTCGGTTTTTATGTCACCTGGCCGGCAGGCCGGAAAATTTCGACGCGACCCTTGATATCGAGAACGGCGCCGGGTATTATGCCCCCTGTTTTTCATTTCGAGGGTTTCACCTCGAGCTATGTGCAAGGTGTTTTTAAATGGAAGTGTTCCAGGAATTCCAATATATTGAATCAGGAGAAGAATGATGCGACGGATAGACCTCAGGTCAGATACCGTCACCCTCCCCACCGACTCCATGCGCAGGGCTATCGCGGAGGCGGAACTGGGCGACGATGTTTTTGGTGAAGACCCAACCGTCAACCGCCTGGAAGAGCGGGCGGCCGAGTTGAGCGGCAAAGAGGCGGCGCTTTTTGTTGCGAGCGGGACGATGGCCAACCTGGTCTGTGAGCTTACACACTGCGGCCGCGGAGACGAGATGATCCTGGGTGACCAGTCCCATATCCTGCACTACGAGCAGGGAGGCTGCGCCGCCCTGGGAGGAATCCACCCGAGGGCGGTGAGGAACCTGCCTGACGGAACTCTGCCCCTCGACGAGGTGGAGGCTGTTGTCAGGGACGACAATGTGCATTTTCCAAGGACAAAGCTGGTTGTGGTCGAAAACACCCACAACCGCTGTAACGGTATGCCTCTCGATGCTGCTTATATGGCCGGGATTGGATCACTTGTCCGCAGGTTCGGCTTGAAGCTGCATGTGGACGGAGCTAGAATATTTAACGCTGCTGTTGCATTGGGTGTGCCCGCCGCCGAGCTGGCTTCGGAAGCGGATTCGATCGTGTTCTGCCTCAGTAAGGGTCTTGCTGCGCCTGCCGGTGCGCTTGTGTGTGGACCATCGGATTTTATCGCCGAGGCCAGGCGGAATCGCAAAATCCTTGGAGGAGGGATGCGGCAGGCAGGCGTTCTTGCCGCTGCAGGCTTGGTGGCGCTGGATGAAATGATCGATCGTCTGGCCGAAGATCATGCAAATGCCCGGAGGCTTGCCGAAGGTCTATGCGAAATACCGGGTGTTGTGATAGATCTTTCATTCGTTAAAACAAATATCGTATTTATGGATCTGGCGGAAAATCTGCCGGACGCCCCCGAATTTGCTTCGATGCTTGCTGCGGAAGGGTTGCTTATTCTTCCTCTGGGGCCCGGGAAACTCCGGGCCGTTACCCATTACAGGATAACCAGTGAGGACATCGAAGAAGCCCTGGTGGTGTTTAAACGGGTCTGCAGTTTGGCAGGGAATTGATTTTTATTATAAAGAACGGGATGGAATATTAT
>DSCZ01000223.1 GCA_011048855.1 Desulfobacteraceae bacterium
CAAGCTTATCGTGGCCCGTGCACGTAGAATCCAGCGATTTCTTTCCCAGCCTTTTCACGTGGCTGAGACGTTCACCGGCACTCCCGGCGTATATGTACCGGTCGCGGAGACGGTCCGGGGCTTCAAGGAAATCATTGAAGGGAAACGGGATGATCTCCCGGAGGGAGCCTTCTATATGGTAGGCACCATCGAAGAAGCCGAAAAGAAGGCCGAGCGGATGGCTTCAGGCCGGCGTAAGAGGAGTTGATCGATGGCATCATTGCATCTTGAAGTGGTTACGCCGGAAAAAGTCGTGGTGAGCGAAAAAGTCGACAGCGTGGCGGCACCGGGAACACTGGGGCAGTTCGGGGTCCTGCCCGGGCACACCTCGTTGCTGACCGGGATTGTGCCTGGAGAGGTACACTGGAGGATTGGAGACAGGGAGGTTCTTCTTTCGGTGACGACCGGCTTCGCTGAAGTGGCGGGAGACAAGGTGTCGATACTGGTGGATGCAGCCGAAAGGATTGATGAAATAGATGTGGAAAGAGCCCGCGAGGCCATGAATCGTGCGAAAAAACGTCTGTCCGGGGAAATGAAAAAGGAATCCGTGGATTTTGCCAGGGCGGAAGGGGCGTTAAACCGGGCCGTGGCGAGAATCAGAGTAGCGGAGAAGCGCCCGTGATCGATCGACCCGTGTAACAAGCTGTATTTTCATCCGTTCTGGAAGAAGGCAGGCAGAAACAGCTTGCCTTTTTTATTGACCTTTCCATGAGAAGAAGCTAGGATCAAAAATCCTAGAAAAGTGAGGTTGCAATGGAAAATATTGGAGAAATTGAACAGTTTCAAGTGCTTGAGCAGAAGATCGATTCTCTTCTGGAGCTTGTAAGCTCCTTGAAGAAGGAAAAAGCCACACTGGCCGAACAGGTTCACATCCAGGAAGAAAAGCTGGTCGATCTTTCTGAGCAGGTGTCCGCCCTGAAAGCCGGGCGGGATAAGGCGAGGCAGCGTATCGTGTCTCTTCTGGAGAGGATCGAGCAGGCGGAGGTATGATTCGCAGGGGAGTGGATCGTGAAGAACACGGTGACGGTGAAGGTACTGGATCGTGATTACATTATCCGAAGTGAGGATGGTGAAGAACAGGTTCGAAAAGTTGCGGATATGGTCAACGATCGGTTTTTACGGATAAAAGAGCATGCCGAAGGCATGACGGAAAGAAAAATCGCGATCCTCGCCGCCTTTGATATCGCCGGTGATTACCTGAACCTGGCCAAGGAGCACGATGACCTCAGAGCCGAAATACGGGCTCGGTTGAAAGCGCTCAACGATCAAATTGATTCCACCGTCGGTTCGGTGTGAGATGCGTGGCCTGCGGAACGGTCCGGCAGAAATGGTTGGGTATGTTTTTCCGGGTGGATCCATGAACACATAAGGCTGTGATCATCTGGAAAACCCCGGTGCATAATGGGTCTGTTCCAGGCCTTTTCTTCAAGCGGGTGAAGCGCCCTTGGTGGATGATGTGGTCCGTTCGGCGAATTGCCGGCAAACAGGCGGCCGCGTGACCCCTTGTGTTTTCCTTTCCCTTCCCGGATCTATCCTATTCCATACGGATGCAGGACAACCAACCCGGCTGTAGAGTTGCTTTTCACCTATGATCCCATGTAAGTGGGCGCCATCAGGAGTGTTTTAAAACTATGAGTATACTTTATCTCATTATAGGCGTTGTGGTGTCGTTAGGCGTCGGCATGGGTGTCGGTTTCTTGATTCGCAAGAAAATTGTCGAGAGCAAGATCGCTTCTATCGAAATGTATTCCAAGAAGATTTTGGACGAGGCACAGAAAGAAGCCCGCAATACCAAGAAAGAGGCGTTGCTTCAGGCGAAAGACACCCTTTTTCAGATGAAACAGGACTTTGAGAAAGAGAGCAAGGAAAAGAGAGAGCAAATACTGTTGCAGGAAAGGAGATTGTTTCAAAAGGAGGAAAACCTCGACAAGAAACTGGAACAGATTGAAAATCGGGAAAAAGTGATAGTTGAAAAGGAGCGCGGCCTGGAGGAGTCCGAAAACAACCTCAGGCGTAAAGAGGTCGAGTGCACCCGCCTGATCAGCGAACAGGTGAAGGAACTGGAAAAGATCGCCGGCATGTCCAGCGAAGAAGCGAAGCAGATGCTTATCAGTTCTATGGAGGCTGAAGCGAAACATGAGTCCGCGAAATTGATTCGGCGTATAGAAATGGAGGCCCGGGCGACAGGTGATCGTAAGGCTCAGGAAATTCTGGCCCTCGCCGTAAAGCGATATGCCGGAGATTACGTGGCTGAGAAAACCGTTTCGGTCGTCAACCTGCCGAACGAAGAGATGAAGGGGCGTATTATCGGCAGGGAGGGCAGGAACATCCGGGCGATCGAGGCTGCAACAGGCATCGATTTGATCGTCGATGATACGCCGGAGGCAGTCATCATATCAGGGTTCAACCCGGTGCGGCGCGAGGTGGCTAAAATTGCCCTGGAACGGCTTATAGATGACGGCAGAATCCACCCTGCTCGTATAGAGGAAATCGTTGCAAAAGCCAACAAGGACGTAGAGAACGCAATAAAAGAAGCCGGGGAGCAGGCCACGTTCGATGTGGGCGTTCATGGAATCAACAGGGAGCTGGTGAAGTTGATCGGCAGGCTCCGCTATCGCTCCAGCTATGCGCAGAACGTCCTGGTGCACTCCCTTGAAGTCAGTTTTCTTTGCGGAATCATGGCGGCGGAGCTGGGGGTGAACGTGAAGCAGGCCAAAAGAGCGGGGCTGCTGCATGATATCGGGAAGGCGGTGGATCATGAAGTTGAAGGCCCGCACGCGCTGATAGGTGCGGATCTTGCGAAGAAGTACGGCGAGTCTCCGCAGGTTGTACATGCAATCGCCGCGCACCACGAAGAGATACAGCCCGAGTCCATTCTGGCGGTGCTTGTTCAGGCAGCCGATACTCTTTCCGGAGCCCGGCCGGGCGCCAGGCAGGAAATGCTCGAAAGCTACGTGAAACGGCTGGAAGAACTGGAGAAAATAGCGTTGCTTTTCCCGGGGGTCAGCAAGTCGTATGCGATCCAGGCTGGACGGGAAATACGGATTATCGTGGACGGCTCGGCCATAAATGACGACCAGGCTTTTGTCATGTGCAAGGATATAGCGCAGAAGATAGAAAAAGAGCTCAGTTATCCGGGACAGATAAGGGTTACGGTCATACGTGAAACCAGGGCTGTGGAGTACGCAAGATAATCGACTACTGCTTTTTATTTCCCCTCCGGCAGGCAGCCGGAGGGGAAAGCATCAAATTCAGCTTTTTTTAGGAGGATCCGGGCGTTTCAGCCCTTTAACCACCTGGGAGCGAATCAATCTCGGAAGCATCATGTGATGATGCGGGCAGATGGATCTGGGATTCTGGTATACGCAGTTTGCAAAGGCAACCAGGTATTTCCGGATGTCTTCAAAGCGCACAACCTCGTCCACCAGGCCTTCTTTGGCGCAATATATCGGCCTCGATGTGACCCGGTAGTGTTCCACCAGTTCATTCATTTTCTCTATGACCGGCTCAAGCGGCCTTCCCGCGTCTTTTTCTTTGACCAGCCTTCTGGCGTAACTCGCGGCTGCGGCCGTCTCACCGTGCATCACATATATTTCGGTCGCCGGCGTCCCCAGTGTAAAGGCGGTATGGTTGTTGGCCGTAGGGCCGCCCATGATGTAGTGGGCGGCGGCGGTTCCTTTGCGTAATGTCACGAGCATCATGGGGACTTCGGTTTGTTCGATGGAGTAGATAAGCGATTGCCCCAGCCCCAGTAGTTCGGCCTTCTCGGCAATGTCTCCGACGTCGATGCCCGAAGTGTCCTGGAACCAGACCACCGGAATCCGGTCCCTGCCGCACTGCGTGACGAATTCGTTCATTTTGATCAGACCCTGCCGGTAGAGCTTCCCACCCACGCCGATATACTCGGATGTGTATTCGGGATAGTTCGGGAAAATTCCCTGGCGGTTGCCGATTGCTCCGAGCAGGTAGCCGTCGACCTTGACAAGGCCGGTATAAACTTCGGGACCGAAATCAGGCCTGAATTCAAGGTTTTCGGAATTGTCCACCAGGCGGGCGAGCACGCTGTCGAAGTCATAGACCGCTTTCTGGTTCATGGGGACGATGGAGGCCAATTCTTCCGGGCCCAGTTTCGGTGGGGCCGGGGGCGCCACGCGGAAGAAGGTCGGGTCGTAGGCTGGAATACGTTCCATGTATTTTTTCAACGCGTCGAGGACACCGGTTTCGGTTTCATGAACCTCTCTGAAAAAACCGGTTTCGTCATAATGTATTTTGGTGCTTCCAGGCGGCTCCATCTTGAAATGCCTGGTAGCTTCTATAAGCTGTTCGGCTCCTTCTGTGTCGAAATAGCCCTTGGGGCTCATGCCGCTTACGATTCCTCCCCCCCCGACCGCTATATTGCAGTCCTTGTGCGCCAGCAGAATCGTGGGGCTGATTCCCTGGTAGCCGCCTCCGGCCGGATTAGTGCCATAAATACCGGCCAGCACGGGAACTCCCTGGATTTCCAGCTCAGCGTGGCGGAAGAAGCATGTGCCCTGGCCGCGGCGGTTGGCGTAGACTTTTTCCTGCTCCGGCAGCTTGACCCCTGAACAGTTGACAATCCAGACCAGCGGCAGGTGGAGTATCTTCGCGATGTCGGTAACCCGGAGGTTGTTTTCAGCCTGGCCGGCGATCCAGGCCCCGGCGATCCACTTGTTGTTAAAGCCGATTAATACACACCACCTGCCTTTTATCCTGGCCAGACCGTCAATGACCCCTGTGTGGCCGGATTCTTCATGACCCGGGTCGAATATGGTATGGAGAGGACAGAACGTGCCGGGGTCCACGAGATACTCAATGCGTTCCCAAACCGTCATCTGGCCTCTCTTGTGGATTTTTTCCTCGGGGATGCCGAAGTTTTTTATCCGTTCGATCTCCGCGTCTATTTCCTTCATCACCTCCTCGGCCTGCTGGACGCTTTCCTTCATTCTTTCAGCCTGGGGCGGTTTAAGCGGTTTACCGAAGTCATCCATTTTTTCGAAATATGGTCTCATAGAATTATCCTTCCTTACCTGTTTGCCTTGCGTATTCCAAGCTGATCCAGCGCGACGATCCATTTACAGATGTTCCCGGAGCCTTCCACCATAAAGTAAGGGGGGGCGTCACGGAAGAATCTTGCCACTGGATATTCCGTCGAATATCCATAGGCGCCCATTATTCTCATGGCGAACTGAGCCGCCTTCATCGCGATTTCTCCGGCCAGGTATTTGGCCATCGCCACTTCCAGGGTGTTGCCCAGTTCACCCTGGTCCTTCTGCCATGCGGCCTTGTACACCATGAGGCGTGCGGCTTCAATTTCGCATGCCACCTGCGCTATCATGTCCTGGTTCATCTGGAATTCCCCGATGGATTTTCCAAACTGCATTCGTTCCCGGCAGTAGTCTGTCACGACATCCAGGCAGGCCTGGGCCAGGCCTACGCCGCCTGCAGCTGCAGACAGCCGGGACTGGTTCAACGACCCGAACACGATTTTCGCTCCGTCCCCAGGCTTTCCGAGAATGTTTTCTTTGGGAACTTTTGTGTCTTCAAGGTAGATCTCACCGGTAGGTGTCGACCGGGTTCCCAGTTTATCGAGGTTTGTGGTGGTGACCCCGTTGAAGTTTTTCGGTTCAACGACAAAAGCCGAAAGGCCTCTGCCCCGTGCTTCTTTGTCGGTATAGGCATAGTAGATAATCGCATCGGAGGCTGTCGTGTTGGAGATCCAGGTTTTGGAACCGTTCAGCAGCCAGTGGTCGCCTTTATCCACTGCGGTGGATTTCATCGCCATAACATCAGATCCGGCGTTCGGTTCAGTTATCGCGAAGGCCCCGACATAGTCAGCGTTTACAAGCTTTGGGATATATTTACGCCTGAGTTCTTCGCTGCCGTATCGGTATATCGTAAAAGCGCAACCCAGGGCCTGCATGTTGATCTGAACCCTTACGGAGCTGGACGCCCTGGCGGTTTCTTCAGTGAGAATCATCGCGGCGAGCCAGCCCATTTCGTTTCCGCCGTATTCTTCCGGAATTACAGTTCCAAAAAAACCCAGTTCGGCCATCGGTTTAATGACTTCTTCGTAGGGCATGTAGTGGTTTTCGTCCCATTCATCAGCATAAGGGGCGATTTTTTCAGAAGCGAAGTCCCGGGCCATGTTACGCAGCATTTCCAATTCTTCCGACAGTTTGAAATCCATGATTACCTCTCCGTTTTTGTTTGTGAAGTCAGCGGTACGGTATGGGGTGCTCCAGAAC
>DSCZ01000220.1 GCA_011048855.1 Desulfobacteraceae bacterium
CTTTAGAGCAGGGAATCGGTGTTTTCTCTCTAAGGGCTCCGCATGAGGCAGGTGAAGCCGTCATCACTGCCGAGGTTGATGGACGAACAGAAACGGCGAAGGTATTTTTTTCACCCCATTTGCGAGACCTGTTTGTTGTGGGCATGGGTGAGGCGGTGATAGGCCGAGGAAGAACCGAAGGGGATTATGGTTTTCTCAAAGACGACACCTGGTTTGATGACGGTTTATATGTCGGCGGTAAGGGAGCCTTCTTCCTGAAGGGAAAAATTCTCGAAGACATTCTGCTGACTGCAGCCTACGATTCTGACAAAGACAAACGAGACGATCTGTTCCGGGAAAATGACACGACCCTCGATACGGAAGACAAGTACCCGATTTATGGCGACGAAAGCCAGACGGGATACGAAGCACAATCCACAAGCAGGCTCTATCTCAAATTGGAAAAGAACCGTTCTTCCCTGCTTTACGGTGATTACAAGACCGACCTGAACGAGGCTCGCTTAGCCGCCTACACGAGATCCTTCAACGGTCTGAGATATGAACTCGACACCCCCCTTTTCAAACTGCGGGCCTTCGGCAGCCACACAGATCAGACTCAGGAAATGGACGCGCTGCCAGGGAAGGGGATTTCCGGCTATTATTATCTAAGCAAACGTCCGGTCATGGAAGGCTCGGAACGGGTGGTGATAGAGGTACGCGACCGTAACCGGCCCGAGAAAGTTATCAGCCGGGAAAGCAGGAGCAGGGGAAGTGATTACGAGATTGATTACGAACTTGGTGCCCTTCTTTTGAAGGAACCCATCCCGAGCCGCGACAGCGACTATAACCCTGTTTATATTATCGTCAGCTACGAAAGTCGGATGGAAGGTGAAAAATACTATGTTTACGGAGGACGTGGCGCTTATCAACCTTTAACATGGCTGGAAATCGGCGCGACAGGCATAATTGAGGAAAAGGCCCTCGGTGATTATCATCTGCTTGGAACCGACCTGTCCCTGAAGCTTCCCTGGAATACGCTCATCAAGGCGGAATACGCCCAAACAAAGGGCATCTTTGAGGAAGGGGGGCTTTTCAACTGGTATTCTGATCACGGTTGGTCTGTGGATCTGGAAAGCCGGCCTATGGATAAGCTGCACCTGAATGCATACTACCGGACTGTGGGTGATTACTTTCTGAATCTGTCGGCCGTAGATGTTTCAAGAGGGACTACGAAATACGGTCTGGACCTGGTATATCAGATTCAGCCGGACACACAGATCCGCGGCCTCTTCTTCGATGAGCGGGACGACCTCAACAGCATGAAGCATCGTCTGGCGGCCGTCGGAGCCCAAAAGAAGCTGGGGAAAACCACAATCGAGGCGGAGATCTCAAGGGAATCCTCCAGCGATACCTACGTACCGGTGGTGTCCAGCCGCAGACCCTTCGACATCAGCGAAGAAACACCTCAAGAACTCACCGCTGCAAAAGTCGGGATGGAGACCGAGCTTAGCTCGAACCTGTCGTTGATCCTTAACCACAAACGCAACCTCTCCGGAGAAAGTTACCATACAAGTCAAGCAGGACTGAACTATCGGATAGACGACCGCAGCCGCCTGTACCTGCGCGAGGAGTACCAGAAATACCAGGAGCGTAGTGAAATGAGGACCCTTTTAGGCGTTGAGTCTCAGTTGACGAACAACACCGTCGCCTTCAACGAATACCGCCTCGCGGACGGTGCCGAAGGGTCTCGCAATCAGTCCATCATCGGGCTGCGCAACAAGTTTTTTATAGGAACGGGGCTCAGCGGTAACGTTTCAGGCGAATACCTCAAAACCGTCAGCGGCACTCAAAGGCAAACCGAGCCCGACTCCATAGCCGGTTCCCTGGGCCTGGAGTACCTGGCAAAAAAATATGTCAAGATCACGGGACGTTTCGAGCACCTGAGGGAACTGGACGACAACGGCAGGCATTCATATCTGGGTGAACTGGGTATGGCCTACAAGCTCCACCCCGACTATTCCCTCCTTTTTCGAGAGCGTTATTTTTACGAGGACGCGGAACTGGGAAAACACACCACCTCCAGGACGATGGTCAGCCTGGCTTATAGACCACTAATGTCGAATCGTTTCAGTGCTTTGACAAAGGCCGAGTACAAATACGAGGCTAACTCCATTGCGACCCCGGTATTGCGGGAACAGGCCTGGATTTTTTCCGGCGAGGCTGTGTGGCAGGCCACGCGAAGGTTGCAGCTCTCGTCCAAATATGCGGGAAAATTTTCGCGCGATGGGCAATTTTCCTCTTACACGGACCTCGCCTCAGTACGGTTTCTCTATGACTTGACCGACCGATGGGATGTAGGAGCGGAGTACCGGTTACTGACCAACCATGAGACGAAAAGCAGGCTGCAGGGTGGGGCGGCCGAGCTGGGCTACCGGGTCGTCAAAAACCTCTGGGTGGCCGCAGGCTATTCCTTCGACAAATTCGACGCCGACCTGACGGGCGACAACTATCAGGGAAAGGGTCCTTTTTTAAAACTCCGCGTCAAGTTCGACGAAAATACCATGAAAGGATTTTTTGGAAGAGGGAACAATTAAAAACCAATAAAAACCATAAATCAAAAAAACTCAAGGAGACTGAAATGGCAACAAACACCGGTATGGTTTCAAAATTATGGCATATCATTTTGTGGGTATCTGTTGCTTGGTTTCTTTTTTCCGCCATTCCGGCGGCGGCACTTTTGAAAGGAAAGATCACCAGCTATTCAGCAGACCTGGTTATGCTTTCACCAGATGGTAAAGAGGTCGACACATCCAGGCTTTTCATCACCCCCGAAGCCTGTCGCGTGGACGGGATGCTCATGGGGGCGGGACAGCAGGGCATGCCCAAGGAAATGACCATCCTGGCACTCAATCACCGGAACAGGCAGTACATGTATAACCACGACAAGAAACTGGTTTACGAGTCGGACCTTGATGAGCAGCAAATGATGGAAATGCTTAAATCCTATGAGAATGTCGATGCAGAAAAAATCCTTGGGAAGGAGAAGGTCAGCGACTATCCCTGCATCAAAAAGAAGGTGACCACCACAACAGACGTGATGGGCATGAAAATCACCACCAGCCAGACAATCTGGCAGTCGGACAGGTTTGAAATGCCCTTGAGAACCCTGACAGAGGAAGGGTATATGTCTGAATTGCGGAACATCGTTACCCAGAAACCTTCGTCAAACCTGTTTGAGCCTCTTTCTGGATATACCCCGGTAAACAACATGATGGCGGTCATGGGAATGGATTTTTCCGAAGGGTCGATGCCGGAGCCCGGGACCGAAAAAACCGGGTCCTTGACCGATCGGCAGGATTCTGCCGGGAAATTTTCCCGGGACGACACAGGGAACATGGAAGCCGAGGACATGATGAAAATCATGGAAAAGATCATGACCGCCTTCGGCGTTGATTCGGAACAGACGGCCCAGATTCGTGAATCCCTGTCTTACGCCCTGGGTGAATCCCGGCAGATCGAAATGGTTTCAGGTGCGGCCGATGGCCTGTGGCAGATCATTCCTCAACGTTCCGGGGACCTGATCGGCAGTGAAATGCAAATGCCCGGCTCTTACTATGTTGTACTCGGCACGCAGTCTTCCCTGGCGCAGGTATGCGGATATTATGAAGGCCGGCTGGATCCGGAAGGATGGCAGAACAGCGGCAGCCATATCCAGGACAATATGGGATTTCTGCTTCTCACCCGGGGAGAGCAGCAACTGACGATCAGCTCAGCAGATGACCCGGGCATGGAAGGTAACTTCAAAACCTTTTATTCACTCAAACTGACAGAACCCTCTCCGGAGTCGCCGCCTTCACCGGCTGATGCCGCTGCATCATCAGGCCCTGAGACCGCCCTTCAGGAGGAGAAAAATGAAAACCTGGACATCCAAACAACATCGATCAGGGGATTGTTGTTCCATAACAGCGATTTTGAAGCAGGAGATCTGACCAACTGGAGCCCGTCTGGAGATGCTTTTGATTTTCAGCCCAGCAAAGGGGACAATCCCACGGCCCGGCGCCGGGGACAGCCGTCAAGCCACCAGGGAGATTACTGGATCGGCACCTATGAGAAGTATCAGGGAGCTGCCGGACAAAAGCCAGGGCAAACCCAGGGTGACAGGCCTACCGGGACCCTGACCTCGGTATCTTTTGAGATATCCGGTGATCATATCTCTTTTCTCATCGGTGGAGGAAGTCGGCTGGATTCAGTTTATGTGGCCCTTGTAGTGGACGGGAAAGAGGTCCTGAAGGCCACAGGGAACAACCACGAAAGCATGCAGCGCGTTACCTGGGATGTCGCAGCCCATAAAGGAAAGTCGGCCGGCATTGTTATCAGCGACCAGCACAATGGTGGTTGGGGCCATATCAATGCCGATGATTTCAGGTATGGATCTGGTGAATAATCCAGAACTCCCCCGAAGCCGGAAATTTTACGACCCCATAAATCGGAATAATCGGAAATTGCAAGGATTCCAGTGCAATCATTGAACATTTTAATCAGCGGGGCGGCTTATTGCGTCCGCTGGGTTTTGTTGTTAGCATCATCTTATTTCAATAGCTTTACATGCGCGTAATCGAGAATTTTTTTATCTAATGTCAACAATGGGCAATTGTAAATTCGCGCGGTTGCTACTATGATTTGATCAGCCGGATCACGATGAAATTCACCGGGAAGTTGAGTTGATTCTACAGCGATACGAGGAGAAAATTCAATCAATTGAAGTCCGGGATAACTTAGTGCTTGTTCTATCCAATCGAAAACGTCCATGTCAAACGTTAGTCGTTCGAATTCGACCAATTTGGCCACTTCCCAACATGATATCACACTCACGCCCAAACCATCAGGTTCATGTTCATACATTTTGTCGCGGATACTCGCCGGTAATTGATTTTCATCAAGCACCCACTTGACCCAAATATGAGTGTCAAGAATGATCATTGTAGTGCCTCCCAATCACCAACGGCCACGGGCTCTGTCGGATCGATATACGTAAATGGGCGTCCTCTTAAAGGGTACCGATTCCGCTTTTTGTCCAGCGTCTGTTGAGATGTTGAGTTCAACAAAGCGGTTTCTCGAAAAATCCGGATCATCTGCAAAAGATTCGGAAAATACTCCGGGGGAATCGCTTTGATTTCCTTGATCAGATCTTTTTGATAATTATTAGCTTGGTTAGGCATTTTTGGCTCCTTTTTACCAGATTAAAACCAGCTTCTTAGCCTCCTCAGTTTGACCGGAAACTACTAGCTGGTAGAAATAGATGCTGTTACTCAGCAGCGTCGGGTAGCCGTGGGATCTTGCCATCCCCAAGCCCAAGGTACGTTGTTAGCCCCTTGTCAATCTCTTCTTTGTAATGCCTCTAATCGGTTACCCGGTGGCGTTCGTAAATCATTCAATTGCGTCGCAGCATCAAGCATTATGCTCGTTACCGATTTGATATTAGCAGGTTACTCTCCGCATACGTATTCTGGTTTCTTCAATAACAACAATAGCACCCGGGAAAATATCCACATCCTGGCCAAACAGCTTGGTGCAGACACGAGCAACATTCTCGGGTTTCAAATCGTTGAGTCTCAAATAGAGGATGCCAAAGAACCGTTTTCCTTCATTGATGGCCAATGTCCCGAAGTCAGAGTCATGGCTGAGGATAAACCGCTTTTCCCGAAATGCGATATCCAGGATCTCTTGGTCCTCTTTTCCGTACCACCCCTCCTCTTTGATATCAAGCACATCAAGACCCTGGTCCCTAAGGCTTTTCACTACTTTGGAGGCAAGAAGGTCGAGAATAAATTCTACGGAGATGCGCGTCCCCCGTATAATCGATTTTCCCCCAAGCACCTTTGGGTTTGCTGTTATTCTATCAATCATGACAGACCTCCACTAGGCTTATACGGAAGATCAAGCACGCATGCTTCGCCTCCACGGATGGCATTTTTGAGCACTCACTGCCTATGAAATCTCTTTGGAAATTTTTCCTGCTTTCCAATCGCAAAAGAGGCTTTTGCTCGAGCCGGCAATAACACCTCATAAACCTGCACCCCGCCGTTCTGCTGCAGCAAACACGCGCTCCGGAAAGCCACAAAACATCTTCTGCTTCCTTCCGTTTTTCAAGAGAAATTATCGCCTTTTTGCAAACACTGTGTCAAGGCAGCGATAGCAACACTGGAACTCCGATATAAGGGTCGAAAAAAATTGAATTTTTTTACAAAAAAATGCCAAGTTGCTGTTTTTCTGTTTCTTTTGCCACTATCGCGAAATGGCGTAGTGAGCCTATCAGATCGGCAC
>DSCZ01000563.1 GCA_011048855.1 Desulfobacteraceae bacterium
CCCAGCGCCAGCTCGGCATGAACAAAAAGTCCACCCGGTTCGAGTACATTGAAAATTCTCTTCATCAGTCGCCGCTTCCCTTCGTCGGGAAGGTGGTGTATGGACATGGCCGAAGCCACAAGCCGATGACGTCCGGGTAGATCTCCCTGATCATAGTCATGGACATAGAAGTGAACGTTATTGCTCTCTGAAAACCTCTCCCTGGCTTTTTCCAGCATCTTTTCGGAAATATCCAGCATATGAGCTTCGGTGTTTGGAAATTTCTCCAGGATCAACCGGGAAACCAGACCGGTGCCTGCGCCGAGATCAAGAAACGAAAAACTATCGTCTGAATCAAATGGAATCAGCTCCAGCAAAGTCCCGTAAAATTCGTCGAAACAATAAATGACCTTACGCCGATTGGCGTCGTATTTAAGTGCTCCAGCGTCAAAAAGCCTTTTCACAGTCATCAAAGAATACCTTTCATTATCGCGGAATAAAACGGGCTCAACCTGCCATCATCCTCACGAGTTCCTTTACATGCGGAAGGTGTTCCAGATCATCAATCATCGATAGCAGTTCTTTTCTCGCCTGTTCATTGAACGCCAATCCGCTGTAATCGATGCATTTATTAAATTTTTCCCTGCATTGCTCATCAGTTACAGGGTCTTTCGGGTTTCCGGGCGGCACCGATACTTTATGGAGCAACAAACGGCCGTCTTTCAGAGTCACTTTCATTTCGGCCTGGAAGATATCCTTCGCCGGTATGTCTTTATTCACAGAAACAACCACCCGCTCGGCCAGCCGTTGTACCTCTGGATCCATAATTCTGTCGGTTTCAAAATCCTCTAAAAACACATCTCCGCGAATCAATGCACAGGCGGCTGTATATCCGATGCTGAACTGGGCGTCGACCTGCGGATTGGTACCGATTTCAAAAGGTTTGCCCACCATCTCGGCTACCATGGATGACACGGACACGTCGACACGCTCAATCTGGTCTGCAGGACCCACTTGATTCTTCAGCTTCAGCGCCGCTTCAATCGTAGAATGCGTCATCCGGCAGCTCGGATATGGCTTGATGCTTAAATCCACTATCGCGAAGTGTTCACCCATCTTTTCGGTAACCAGGCCGGGGTCGTAGTCGCCTTGTTCATATAAATTGTAAAAACCGTAAGGGCCTGTCAGGAACAAACGGCTCCCGGTGATGCCACGGCCGGCAAGATATGCGGAAGTCACGCCGGCCGACGCGGCGAACCCCGGCTGCATGCGTTTGACAAGCCGGCCTTCAATTAGACCCTGCGCATTTCCGGATGTTCGGCTGTACATTATGCCGAGTGCATTTGACAGTTCTTCTTGCCCGAGCCCCAAGATTTTCCCGGCAGTGGCCGCGGCCCCGAATCCACCGCATGTGGCGGTTCGAATCCAGGAAAGCGGTCGGTCTATTGCAAGGCTCAAACGGCAGATTACATCCGCACCGAGTACCAGCGCGGTGATCAAGTCTTTTCCAGAAACCTTTTCCCTGGGTTCGGCCGCCGCGAGCGCGGCGGGCAAAATATTGACAAAGGCGTGCAATGCCGAAGCATCCAGGGTATCATCGAAATCCAGAGCATGCATCATCATGCTGTTGGTCATCGCCGCAAGCGGTGGCGCAGCGGAAAATCCTTGCAGCAGAACGGACGCTCCGTCTACACTCCTCCAGGACCTCATCAAGTCGATGGTTTCGGGGCAGCCCGGAGCTTTGCTCCCCGGGAAAACCACGCCCAGTGAATCCAGTACCAGTTTTTTGCAGCTTCGCACGGTTTCTTGATCCAGGTCATCAAAACCGGTTTCCGAGATGTGATTTACCAGTCGTTCTTCAAGAGTCGGTTCCATGGTCGAATTCCTCCAGTCATTTTTAATCAAGCGGCAGTTTTCGGAATTCTACGAGAAACGCCTGGGCGTATTCCACGATTCGTTTTATCACGGCCTCACCTTTTTCCGCGGTCGCCGCGGTGGGATCCCCAAGTGTGCCCGAATCGGTCACATCCTGTATCTTCTGAAAAACTATCTGCACAGAACCCATGAATTCTGTTTCCCCAAGTGAATTTTTCAAATTCAAAAGGCTGTTTTCCAGAGGTTTGACCGTGTCGGCCCGAATCCGGTTTTCGACCACGCTTTCCGGTTCCAATGCCATGACCGCCGAAGTCATGAGCTCCCCTGAGTGCGTGAACCGGCCTTCCTCGGCCATTTGGTCTTTTACCGCACAAAGGTCGTGAGCCAACTTCCATATGCTGAGCATGCCCATGCGTACCTTGTGATGTTCGAGGATCCTGCGGGAAGCCGATTCGATGGCGGCATTGTTGCCCTTATGGGCGTTCAAAAAAACAAACCGCTTGACTCCTCCTATGATCAGGCTCCCGATATATTCAACCAGCACTTGTATCAAAGTCTCTGTTTCGAGCGTAATGGTTCCCGGATACGGCAGAAACCATTTCGAATATCCAATGGGGAGCGTTGGCCCAATAAGTACCCCCGGTCCTCCATCCAGACGCCTTGCGACGCCATCCGCAACGATGGTATCTGTACCCAGCGGGAGATGAGGCCCTTCCAGTTCGGTGGACCCCATCGGCACAACCACCACAGGATCCTCCGAAACTGCGTCTCGAAACGCTTCCCACGACATATTTTCGATGAAGGCTGTCCCCATATAATAACCCTGTCCTTATTATTGTGTTGTATGCTGTTTCCTCGCCCAGCCGAACGCGTAATCCCTCACCTTTCCCGGTGTCCGTAATCCGAACAACAATGCAACTACCACCAGCCCGGCAACATCACTTTTTAATCCCGGAAAAATCAAGCAGGCACCTCCTAAAAAAACCAAGGCGCGAAGCACGAAAGGCAATCGGCCGCCGAGATAATTCTGGGCTGCGCTGGCAAGCGCCAGTACACCAAAAAATGCGGTCACGCAAACATGCGCTATCTGCCAGAAGCTGCCCACCAGAAGAAGCGCGTTGTTATAGACAAACATATAAGGGATTATAAAAATGACCAGGGCCAGCCGGCAGGCGGTGAAAGCGGTGCGCATCATCGGAGCATCTGCTATCCCTGCCGCAACAAAGGCGTCCGGAGCCATCGGCGGCGTGATGCCGGCGATGGTGGCAAAGTAAAAGACGAACAGGTGGGCGGCGAGAGGGTACACTCCCATGTTAATCAACGCCGGCACCACAAGGATCGCCAAAACAATGTAAGCCGCAACAGGCGGCACCCCCATACCCAGGATGATGGATGCGACCATCGTTAGAAGCAGAAGCACGATCAGGTGTCCTCCGGACATCTTGATGAGCAGTCCGGACATCATCAAACCGAGCCCCGTCAACGTGATCATGCCCAGTACGATGCCTCCGACCGAAAGAATTGCGATTACCGGAAGCGCGGTAAGTGCTCCGTCCTGCAGCCCTTTAAGAACCTGTCGAAAAGACATCCGCCCTTTTGAACCGCCCAGAATCGTACAAAAAGGGATTGAAATGGTGGCCCAAAAAGCCGCCCTGGTGACGGAAACTCTTGAATACATAAGAAAAAACACCAGCACCGCGATGGGTATGATAAAAAACCACCCTTCTTTGAATGTCTTTTTGAGCGAGGGGAGTTCTTCTTTAGGCAAACCCTCCATGCCCATCTTCTGGGCTTCCAGGTCAATCATCAAAAACAAACCCACATAATAAAGAACAGCCATCAGGCAGGCAGCCTTCATGATTGTTATATAATTAACACCTAAAACCTCCATGATGATGAAAACCGCGCTGCCCATGATCGGCGGCATCATCAAGCCCCCGGCGCTTGAAACCGTTTCCACGGCGGCTGAAAAATGCGGCTTGTAACCGCTTCGCTTCATCAAAGGAATCGTAATTTGACCTGTGCCGGCCACATTAGCGGTTCCACTGCCGGAAAGCATCCCGAACAAAGATGAAGCCACCACCGCGATCTTGGCCGGCCCTCCCCGCACATGGCCGAACAACCCGAACGAGAGGTTGATAAAGAACTCTCCGCCTCCGGCCGACCGCAGCATGGCTCCGAACAGAATGAACAGAAAAATATAGGTGGCCGATATTCCGGCCAGCATGCCGAAAACACCATCCGTGGTAATGAACATATTGCCGACGATCCGCTCGAAGGCGTAATTTCTGTGTGCTAGAATTCCCGGCAGCATTTCTCCGAACCTGGCATAAATCATTGAAACGATGGCGATCACCGGGAACACCCATCCCAGGGTCCTGCGCGCGGCTTCGATACACAGAAGCAGGAAAACGGTCCCCATCGCCAGTTCATGCCATGGAGGGCTCATGCCGATTGCCCCGATTTTCTTAAACCAGGTTGCGAGCACATAGATGCCAAGAACAAGTGCCGTCCCCGCCAGAAGGTACCCGTGCCACGAAATCTTTTCTTTTTTCCTCTGATCGAATCCATAAAAGAGATAAACCAGCACGAGGGCGAACGTTACGTGGGTGACGCGCTGGTTCATCGCGGTGAGCTGAAAGATGCCGGTATAAAGCTGGAAAAGGCTCATCGCCACCGCAATAATCTTGATCGGTACCGGGATATGCCTTTTGGGGGGTTCGACTCTGATCTCCATACCACTCCTCTATTCGGCGGACCGCCAAAATATTTCCGCTAAGCCCTTGCCGGAGAAAACTGTAGAATCAGCCGATGACAGGTCCTCTCCCATCTAAAGATCTAAGGGGAGAGGGCCTGATGTCCATGGTCAGTCCGAAAAGCGGTTGACAAACCCGCTTTAGGGACTTTTTCAAATTATCGAAACCTAAATTGTTTCTATTCGTAATATTGCTCCCGTTTGTCCCAGATACCTTTTTCCTTGTAATACTTAATTGCTCCGGGATGAAAACCTACAGGAACCCCGGGGGTTCCCCTGAATGCGTTTTCGAGGGTATACATCCTGGCCAGCGGATGAATCGCATTCTTCTCTTCTTCGTGTTCATAAACCGCCTTGATAATCTGGTAAACCAGATCTTCATCCAGATCCGTCCGGCAAAGCCACATCTGCGGCAATGTATAGGTGTGAACATCCTTGTCAATTCCCTGGTAGGTACCTGCGGGTATCACCAAGGGAACGACATTGCTGTATGCTTCCCGCAGTCGTTTAAGCACATCCGGTTCGGTTTCGATCAAGCGAATCGGAATGTCGCGCGCCAGTTCCATCACGGAAGCAAGCGGTGCTCCCGCCGCGATGATGCCCGCATCGATCGTATTGTCACGAATCCCCCGGGTGACTTCTGAAAATGACAGGTATTTCGGTGAAAAATCGTCAAAAGTCAGTCCCCAGCCGGTTTCCAGATGCTTTTTGGAATAAATGTTCAATGTCGCGCTTCCGGCAGGTCCGACTCCGATGGTCTTTCCCTTGAAATCCGAAATCGACTGGATCGGAGAATTCTTGCGCACAATCCAGTGAGTGTCGCTGGTATGGCCGACGGCGACAAGACGTATTTTGTCCACGTCCATACCCGCATCTTTCAAATCGTTCAACGTTCCCATGCAGGCAAGGCCCAGTTCCATTTCGCCGCGGATCATCAGCCTGGCGTTTTCCGTTGAGGCTGCTGTGGACTCCGCCGCCACCCGGACGCCGGGAACATTGTTGTTAATGATCGACGCAAAACCCGCGCCCAGAAAATAATAGGTTCCTGCAGGACTGCCTGTACCGAAGGACAAAAACTTCATGGCCGAGGCCGGTTGTGCACTGAATATCAGCAAAACGGCCGTAAACATCCCGGCAATCAACCTCAACCGGGTAAAGAGCTTACCTGTTTTCATGACATCCTCCTTTCTTTACAACCACCGTATGGTCCGGGATTACTGCATTTCTTTGACTACAATTGTGAATCCTGTAGGTAAATTATTGAAATACATAGGAAATTCCTGTGACATTTCCTTTCCTGCCTCGATGCCCTTCACGTCCCCCTTGAGCGCCCTGGGATACAGTCCTCCGGCTGCCGGTCCCTCCGGCAGGAATATGTTGACACGATAGCGTTTCACATCCGGTGAAACGTTTTTGAGGGACAATTCCATGTGAAGCACGGTCTTGCCTTTGTACTCCTTGAAATAGTACGCCACCTTGGTAAGTTCGGCCGAATCGGCCACCTGGTAGACAATGCTCGGTGAAATGCCCTCCTGCGTGGCTTCCGCTGCAATAGCTCCGGGTACACACAGAGCGAAAGCCAGCAACACTGAAAATCCGACGATCCATCGAAACTTTGTTTTCAGCATCCTCCCCCTCCTTCTTATTGAGATTGGAAAAAAATGGATCACCCAGTCACTGTAACAA
>DSCZ01000389.1 GCA_011048855.1 Desulfobacteraceae bacterium
CAATGTTCTGTAGTACCGCCGTCCCCGCCACGGCCTTTATTCGCCTGGAGTCTTTTAACGTTCTGTGGGAGCGGATTGTATCCGCGAAATCCTTAATCCTTACATTAAACCGGAGACTATATGACAAGAGAAATCATTTTCATACAACAGGATGGGCCGGCGCTGGAATGCCTGCTGGAACGGGTCGAAGGCAGTCGCGCGGTGGTGGTCACCCATCCCCATCCCCTTTATGGCGGGGACATGTATAACGATGTGGTCGAGACTGTTTCACAGGCCTACAAAAGAAATAATTTTACCACGATGCGCTTCAATTTTCGCGGGGTGGGCCGAAGCAGCGGCCTTTACGATCACGGAGCCGGTGAGCGGGACGATGTTGTCCGTGCTCTGGGGTATCTTATGGATCTCGAAAAATCCGAACTTCATCTCGCGGGGTACTCCTTCGGCGCCTGGGTTAACGGTATGGCACTGCGGCTTACCTCCGATGTCGCTTGTGCGGTCATGGTGTCTCCGCCGGTGGGGTTTCTGGATTTCGATGAAATGGAGCCGGACGAGCGTGTGAAACTTGTTCTGGCCGGCTCCAGAGATGACCTGGCTCCCGAATCGATGCTGCGGGAGGCCTGTAGGCTTTGGAACCCACAGGTGCGGCTGGAAATCTTAAACGGTGCCGATCATTTTTACGGGGGCCTGTTGCCGGAGGTCGGCCGGATCATCGATGAATTTCTGCAGGCATGAAATATTCGGTTGCAACTTTCAACTCTTACATGGTAGGAATTTGCGACATCCCGGTGAAAGGGGCGCGCCGGGTTTTTATTTGATAGTAACTTGAACGGGAGATCGAGCGATGGAATCCGGGGCCCGGAATGCCGGCGGCAGCCGCGTGTCCGAAATCACCAGGGAAGCGCAAATGAAGGAAGTCATTTTTTCGATCCGCAGGCTCATGCAGGCCGGAGAAATGTATACCAAGGAGCTGGGGAAGAAATATCAGGTGAGCGCTCCCCAACTATACTGTCTACTCACGCTCAACGATCACGGCCCGCTGCCTCCGTCTCAGATCGCCCGGTATATCCTCGTGAAATCGAGCACTGTGACCGGTATCGTCGACAGGCTCGAACAGAAGGGGCTGGTCCAGCGCGTCCGAAATTCCAGGGATCGAAGGGTAATCAACATCAAACTGACCGATAAGGGCAGGGCGCTGGCCTGTAATGCCCCTCCGCCGATACAGCGAACGATCATGGACGGGTTGAAGCGTGTCTCCGACGGGCAGTTGACGGAGATAACCCGCGGGTTGAAGCTGCTCACGGATATGCTGGACGTGTGCGACCTGGAAGTAGAGTAGCGTAGAATACTCGGAGGGCGCCTCAAGTCAACATCCTGGCCATCAACGGGATTGCGATGAAGGTTCCCGCCGAGCTTCCGATGTTCGTGAAGACGACGACCAGAAGAATCCTGGTGATCTTGTTTTTCCAGAAGCCTTTTATCGACACGATGTCTTCGGTCAGGCGCTCGAAGTCCTTTACCCTTGGTTTTCGAGTCATTGCCTCGACGATTCCGGCGACCCAGCCCGCGGCGATCATCGGGTTTATGGACGTGATCGGCGCTGCGGCCACCGCGCTGATTATCGTGATCGGGTGCGCGAGCGCGAGCGCCGCCCCGAGCCCTGCCATGACCGCGTTTGCCAGCACCCACCAGGTTATCATGCCGGTTGCTGCTTCAGCGCCGGCCTTTAGAAAACCTGCGATCACCAGTGCGACGATGCCTGCCGGGATGCCCCATTTCAGCACTTTGAGCGTATTTCCCCGCGGTGGGAGGTATTCAAGTTCGGTGACATCGACGGGTTTTTCCCAGTTGGCCATGATGCCCGGTACGTGCCCGGCCCCTGCGACGGCGACTATTTTGGGTCCGGGAGCGTTTCGGATTTTGTGTGCAAGGTAGCGGTCGCGCTCGTCGATCAACACCTGTTTCACCACCGGCAGGTTGCGGCTCAATTCAGCAAGAACGCCCTCGAGCATGTCCTGTTCTTTCAGTTTTTCGACGTCCTCTTCGGTTATGTCCGAGGCGCCCGGGATTGACATCAAGAAGTTGAAGGCAAGCTTGATTTTAGCCCAGAACCCGAGGTACCGCCAGGTCCGTGCGAGGGTCGTGCGGATGTCCCTGTCGGCCAGCGAGATCTCGGCGCCGCACTTTTCGGCCGCCTGGATCGCCCGCAGCATTTCTTCGCCGGGGCGGACACCGAGCTTCTGGGCGATTTTGCGCTGGAAAGAGGCCAGCAGGAGGTTGGAGAGAAGCACCAGGGCCTTCTTTTCCCTGACAACTTTCAGAAGGTTTGTTTCCTGCCATTTCTCCGGCTGGGTGAGGGCCTGGTACCTGGAAGAGCACAGCTCCACGCACACCGTGTCCGGGCGCTCTTCCTCGATAACCTGTTCGACCAGCCGAGCGCTTTCCATCGATACGTGCGCTGTTCCAACCAGCACGATTTCCTTGTCTTCAAAAAACAACCGGTGAACTGCGGAATTATCGTTGATTCGATCCAATATTCTTTTACTCCTTGTCTTCGGAAAGGCTTTGCATTATCACATGTCCTGCTGGTTTCCAAGAGGTATTTCAAGGCATGCCGGTGTGGGAGCGGATTGTATCCGCGAAATCCTTGTTGTTATTGTATGCAGGTTGCGGACAACAATCGCACTTAAAAAGTGCTCCCACGCTGCCGAGCTGAATTTTGGTTTTAATGTTCTGTAGTACCGCCGTCCCCGCCACGGCCTTTATTCGCCTGGAGTTCAGTCGTTGTCAGTTGAGCGCAAGCGGAACGGTTGTCGTTGTCGTAATCGTCATCGATCTTTTTGGACTGCCGAAATGAAATTTTGGCCTGGCCCGCACGGCCGGTGTAAGTGTTGGTGTTGGTGTCGCTATCGGCGTCGGCGTCACAATCGTCTGTTTTCCATGCAGTGCTTTTTTCCGCCGGCTGACAGCTAGCAGCTGATCCCGGCTCCCTTTCGACTCCGACGCCGAATAATGGTGTCTCAATATCAAGCGAAAGAAAGGAGTAATACCTTGAATGGATCGTTGATCGAAACAGGACCTGGTAATTCATTGAATGTTCCCGAAGACCCGGTGATCCCTTATATCCCGGGAGACGGTGTTGGACCGGATATCTGGCGTGCATCGGCGCCGGTGTTCGATGCGGCCGTGAAAACCGCCTACCGCGGTGCTCGCCGCGTCGTGTGGCTTGAAGTGCCGGCCGGGGAAAGGGCGCACCGGGAAACCGGATTTTGGCTGCCGGAGGAAACGCTTGACACCCTGCGGCGCCACCGCGTGAGCATAAAGGGCCCCCTTGCGACCCCCGTGGGAGGCGGCCTGCGCAGCCTCAATGTGATGATCCGCCATAAGCTGGATCTTTATGCATGCATCCGGCCGGTGCGTCATATATCCGGTGTCCCGTCTCCGGTGATTTGTCCCGATAATGTGGACATGGTGATTTTCCGAGAAAACACCGAAGATGTTTATGCAGGGCTCGAGTGGCCCTCCGGAAGCGAGGAGGCGGCCGGCTTGATCCGCTATATCAACGAAAAACTCGGTGCCGAGATCCGGCCGGACTCCGCGCTGGGGCTCAAACCCATGAGCCCGTTCGGATCAAAGCGGCTCGTCAGGAAGGCCATTCAGTGGGCGCTGGAACATGGCTGCGGCAGCGTGACACTGGTTCACAAGGGGAACATCATGAAGTTCACGGAGGGAGCATTCCGGGAATGGGGCTATGAAATCGCACGCGACGAATTCCCGGACTCAACGGTCACCGAGGAAGATGTAACCCGGGGTGTTGCAGCGGAAGGGAAAATTGTGATAAAGGACCGGATCGCCGACGCCATGTTTCAGCAGGTCCTGCTGAGACCGCGCGAATACGACGTGCTCGCGATGCCGAACTTGAACGGCGATTATCTATCGGATGCACTGGCCGCGCAGGTCGGGGGGCTGGGCATGGCTCCCGGCGCCAATGTCGGAGACGAGGCGGCGGTATTCGAGGCAACCCACGGAACCGCCCCGAAATACGCCGGAAAAGATGTCATCAACCCCGGGTCCATGATACTTTCCGGAGCGCTGATGTTCGATCACATCGGATGGGGAGAAGCGGCGGAAAAAATCCGGACCGCGCTTGAACGGACCATTCTTGACGGGGTTGTCACCTACGACCTGGCCCGTCAGCTTGAACTTGCGACGAAAGTCGGCTGCTCGGCGTTCGGCCGGGCGGTGGTGGAAAGAATGTAGAGAAAGTATTAAAAGGAGAACGTATTTTGTCCAGAAACATCGTTCAAAAAATCATGGAAGAGCATCTTGTGACCGGAGAAATGGCCGCGGGGGCCGAGATAGGAATTCGTATCGACCATACCCTGGTCCATGACGCCACGGGCCAGATGGCGATGCTCCAGTTCGAGGCGCTGGGCCTTCCCCGTGTGAAGACCAGGAGATCGCTCGTCTATATCGACCATAACACGCTTCAAATCGGCTTTGAAAACATGGACGATCACCGATTCCTGGCCTCCGCCGCCAGGAAATACGGGCTCTGGTTTTCCCCGGCCGGAAACGGCATCTGCCACCAGGTGAACCTGGAACGTTTCTCGGTACCCGGAGATACGCTACTCGGGGCGGACAGCCATACGACCACCGGGGGAGGGGTCGGAATGCTGGCCATAGGAGCCGGGGGGCTCGATGTTGCCGTGGCGATGGCCGGGGAGCCTTTTTACCTGACCATGCCCAGGGTGATGAAAGTGACCTTGAAGGGCCGGCTAGGTGCCTGGACATCCCCCAAGGACGTGATTCTGGAAATCCTCCGGCGGATCAAGGTTTCCGGGGGCAGGGGCATGATACTGGAATTTGCGGGCGAGGGCCTCAACGGCATAAGCGCAGTGGGAAGGGCCACGATCGCGAACATGAGTATCGAAACCGGTGCTTTCACTGCCGTGTTTCCGAGCGACGAAACGACCCGGCGCTATTTCAAGGCTCAGGGGCGGGAGCGGGACTGGAAGGAAATATCGGCCGACCCGGACGCCTGTTATGACGAAGAAATCGAGATAAACCTGGATGATCTGAAGCCTTTGACTGCAAAACCCCACTCCCCGGATAACGTCGTGGCTGTGGAAGAAATCGCCGGTTTGCCGGTTCAGCAGGTGGCGATCGGCTCGTGCACGAATTCTTCGCTGGAGGACATGCTCAAGGTGGCGGACATCCTGGAGCGGGGGACCGTGGCGCCTGGAGTCAGCCTGGTGATCGCGCCGGGATCAAGGCAGGTTCTTCTGGACCTCGCGGGATGCGGAGCGCTTGCTGCGATGATCGAGGCCGGGGCGCGGATTGTCGAAAGCGCCTGTGGATTCTGTGTCGGGGTCGGCCAGGCCCCGTGCACCGATGGCGTTTCTCTCCGGACGTCGAACCGCAACTTTTACGGTCGAAGCGGCACCAGGAGCGCCGGGGTCTACCTGGTGAGCCCGGAAACCGCGGCCGCTTCGGCCCTCACCGGCCGGATCACCGATCCGCGTACACTCGGAAAACCCCCTGAGATATCCCTTCCGGAATTTTTCAAGGTGGATGAGCGGATGTTCATTCGGCCGGAGGAAGACGGGAGTGAAGTCGAGCTTGCCAGGGGACCGAATATCGCACCGCTTCCCCGGTTTGATGCGCTTCCGGACACCGTTGAAGGGGAGATGCTGATGTGGCTGCAGGACAACATCACCACCGACGACATCATCCCTGCCGGGACAGCCATATTGAGCCTGAGAGCCAATATCCCGGCCATATCCGGATACCTGTTCAACCGGATCGATCCGACGTTTCCGGAACGGGCCGCTGAGGCCGGCACCGGGTTCATCGTCGGAGGAAAAAATTACGGCCAGGGCTCCAGCCGCGAGCATGCCGCACTCTGCCCTCGCTACCTGGGGATTCGCGCGGTGATAGCCGAGTCCTACGCCCGCATCCACAAGTCGAACCTGGTCAACTTCGGCATCCTGCCGCTGGAACTGGCCGATCCGGCGGATAAGGCCGAGTTCGCCCCCGGAGACAGGCTGCGCCTGTCCGGGCTCAGGGAGCGCCTGGAGCGTGGAGCGCCTGTCATTGTGGAGAATTTGTCGTCAGGGAAGAAAATCGAGACCAGGCTGGATTTATCACCGAGGCTTGAAAAGATCATCCTTGAAGGAGGGCTGCTCGCATTTGTTCAGGCCTGGCCCGCACGGCCGGTGTAAGTGTTGGTGTTGGTGGCGCCTGCGGCGCGTGTTGGTGACACCCCTTCTCCCCGATG